>JAYVME010000122.1:0-12395 GCA_043759115.1 Betaproteobacteria bacterium
CGAAAAACTCGCGAGCAGTTCATCGGCGCGTATATCTACATCGACCGTGCAGGCGTCTTCGTCAATAGCAACGATGAGGACTTCACGCAGGTTATCCAACCTTTTGGCACGGCTGCCCGCACGAGCTTTGAAATCCTGCTCAGGGTAACGGAAGCGATAAACCTCATTCCGATCACCGTCACCAATCAACTCCGGGGCGTGGAGTCCAGCGATGACCTCAGGATCCTCCAGCAACGCTTCGAACTCCGCATCCTGGCGCTCAAACAAGGAC
Source organism: Betaproteobacteria bacterium (assembly GCA_043759115.1). Classification (GTDB taxonomy): domain Bacteria; phylum Pseudomonadota; class Gammaproteobacteria; order Burkholderiales; family SG8-41; genus PALSA-1004. Next base: position 272 of record JAYVME010000122.1, read on the forward strand.
CACCACGCGGGTTTGGCAGTACGACGGTGAAAGTCCAGCAGCGACTCAATGAGTTTCGCCAGGTCAGGATCGAGCGACGGGTTCTCCGGATGCGAGATCAGCCGGCGGTGATAACTATCGAGCTTGGCCTCAAGTTCCAGCGTTTTGTCAGATTTGTTCCGCGCAGGTTTTTTCTTCGCATCGGCGGCAGTCTGCACAGAATACCAAGGCAAACCAGCGGGTCGCAGCGTGAACAGCCATTCCCGTAGTTGCCAAGTGGACCGGCAGTCATCTTCGTTGTACTGGCGAATGGATTCGAGCAACGCAGGATCGCCGTTTTCCCGCCAGCGCTCATAGACTACGATGCTGTCCGTAGCCTTTTTCACATCGGTGGAGCGCTTCTCCGCGTAGAAAGCCTCGACGGCCTTTAACGAGTAGCTGGGTTTTGAGATGCGCAGACCTTCGCGCACCACCTTGTACAAATCGACCAGACGATGCTCACGCAGCAATTGATCAACGGCTGATTCTTTCACCCCATGCAGCGACATCAGGCGCTTCAAGGCCGTGTTCTCGTAATGGGCGTAGTGGTAAATGTGCATTCCCGGATACCGTTGAAGGCGCAGTTCCACGAAATCCATGAAGTCCACGAAGGCCTGACGCTCCTGCTCGCGATCATGCCCCCAGAAGCATTTGAACACCGGCTGAGCATCCTCGATGTAATAGATCCCGAAGAGGTACTCAAGGCCCCCGTCTTGCATCGGGTCACCTTCCATATCGAAAAACAGATCACCCTTGTCAGGCCGAGGTAGGCGGGAGAAACCCCTAAGCTCACCGGCAGCCAGCGGGAGCACAACAGCTTTCTGTTCGCCGGTTTCGCGCTCCAGAACCTGCAATGCAGCCTGCTCGCGCAGTTTCGACAGCGTCTCAGGCGCCAGCTTGGGAATACAGGTATCCGCTGGCAACGCGGCGAGTTGCGCCACAGTCTTTACCCCGCATTGTTCCAGACGAACGATTTGTTGCCGGGTGATGTTGGCCACAGCCGAGAGGTGGTCATCTGCCACGCGACGCTCAACGCAGCGATCTCGCCAGTGGCAAAGCGAGCAATGATCACAGGGGATCGGGTAAGGCAGCGCACCCTCAGGATAGAGGGCTACAAATGCCTGAAAACGCTCCAGCAAATGCCGAAAGTAGTAGATGTAATCCGCAACTCGAAAGGACTCGCGCTTACCGTTACCCAACTCGACATGCATGTGATGGGGCATTTGCCCGGTCAGATCGGCCAGCAGGTCAGAATAGAAGCAAAGCTGGAGAATGAACTTGGCCTTGGTGGAGTGTGCAAGCTTGGTGTCGGCCACCTCGTATTGGTAACGACCTTGAGCGTCAGCATTACCAACGCGCACCAGAAAATCGGCATGCCCAATGAGATTTCCGCGCACTAAGGTCGCCTGATAGATAACCGCAGCGCCACCGTGAATGGCTGCAAGGGTTGCAGCTACGCGCTCATCCAGGCTGTCATTTTGCCTAATCTCGGTGATGTTCTGGTGCAACTCGCGTAGCTTGTCCAAATACTTCTTCTCATGGGCGAAGCCTTTGTCCTGTATGAGCTTGGTCTGGTCGTCAGTCGCGGTCTTTTCCATCGGCGCATCAAGATTGAGCCGATCCAGCCATGTCAGGTGCTGGCACTCCGCGAAATGCGTGAGGTCCGTCGCGGAATGGAAAATCTCGTTGGCGATTTTCTGCATAGTTGTTGTTTTCTCGCTATCCGCTTCCCGGACGGTTCCGGAAGCTCAGGGAAAAACGATAGCATGCGCAGTAGACCACATATTGAGCTACTCATTAGCCTATTTTTCAGAGGTCCCTCGCAAAAAATGGAAAAATTTATTAGTAGCTCATTCCATGGTCTACCACCTGGCATAAGCTCCACGTCCTGACAACAAGGCGGAGGTGTGAGCGATGGAAAACCTGACCCAACATGCCGCAGCCCGCATGCAGCAACGCGGAATAAAGGCGCAGACCGTCGAGATGTTGTTTCAATGCGGCGCCAAGGAGTACGACCACTGCGGCGCGACTATTTATTATTTCGACAAACCAGCCCGCCAACGTCTATGTCGCCAGTATGGGGCGGAGCGGTTCAAAAAAATCGATGGGCAACTGGATACATACGCCGTGATTGCCGAGAACGGAGCGGTCGTGACGGTCGGTCACCGCACCAAGCGCATCAACCGGAACTAAGGAGCAGACGCTACGGTATCTCGATATCCATCAGCGGCGCGTATTGCTGGCCGCCGTGCCCGTCGCTGTCCAAGAGGTCGCCCTGGAAATAGGGACGCGGAATCGACGCCTTGATTGCGTATGCGTTGTCGCAGTAAAAGAACTTCACGTCGGCCGCCGGCAATCCGTAGCGGGATGCAATCGCGTCGCGGCTGACGGCACCCGAACGTTTTACGCGTTCGTAGGTTGCAGCATCATCGAACATGATGTCGAACGTCAGTTCGAACGGTCCCGCATTCTTGCTGCGGATGAGACGGGCAAGCTCCGCGAGTAGGGTCACGACAAGCGCCTTTGCGTTGCACCATGGATCGCGAACAGCTCCATCGGAAACATTTCGCAGGGATCATCCGGCTCGACGACGTGGTTGGCGTTGAAGCGATATACGGCGCCGCGATCGAGGTGTGCCGGATTGTACGGGCAGGCGAGCGCGGTAATCAGCCCGCTCCATTCGGGTATCGGCAGATGCAGGCCTTGATGACGCACGATGCCGGCGATCGAGCTTGCGTAGTCCTGGGTCGGCGCCGTTACTTCGATGAGCAGGCACAATTCGTGGGAGCGGATCTCCTTTACCGGCTCGAGCGGCCCCATGGTGCCGTTCTTGCCGTAGATTCGAATATTGATGACATATTGATCGGGGGTGAGACGATCGCCGTACACCTGCGTTACGCGCGCATGAATGCGCTCGTGCAGGCGTTGCGTCCAGTCATCGATCTGGCGAATGATGTACGGATCCCGCACCGAGCCGATCAGGATGCTTTGATAGCCGGACTGCTCCGCGCCTTCGAGCTTGACCGTATAGCGCTGGGCGGGAATGAAGGCGCTGCCCGAGACTTTGACCGCCCGCTCGCTGGCGGATTCGTATCGGCTATGCGTCAGATCCAGCGTGCCGGAGCATTCGACCAGAAGGTAGGGATCGGCATTTTCGTAGAGACTGTGCGCGGCGATGCTTTGCGGCGTACAGCGCAGTTCGGTATTGGGTGCTTCGATCACGAAATGGTCCTTGCGTACCCATGCAAACATGCAGTCCGGTGTTTTACGGTTGATCACGGCTGCCGCACCGCACTCGAGTATTTTGGCCGCATGCCAGGCCATGCCGGAAGGAAAGCCGCGCAATTCGGGCAGTGCCGCAAAGATTGCGGTATCGCTTGAGCGTCCGGCAAGGATTACATCGGCGCCCGCTTCCAGGGCCCGTTTCCAGGGTTCCGCGCCCATCATGCCGACGATGTGCGCGCTGCGGTCGATGACGGCGGCGTCGAATTCGGGGGCCGGAGACAGCGGTTTAATGCGGCCTTCGCGCAGACGCTTTTTCAGATAATTCTTGTCCTGCTCCGCATGGATCAACGCAAGCTTGAAGGTTAACTTTTCCTCAGCCGCGATTTCCTTGAGTATGTCGTAGCCCCACGCGAGATGCACGTCGCCGCCCGCGGTGCCCATCGACCCGACGAGCAGAGGCACATTCAGACGCCGTGCGCCGAGCAGCATCAGGCGCAGGTCGCGTTTGACCGCGGCACGCGGAAACGCCGGGTGACCGCTGCCCAGATGACTGGGGCCGGGATCGGTCGAACCGGCATCGCAGCCGATAAAGTGCGGTTGCGCCGCGAGGCCCAGTTCAAAGGAGGGTTCGAGAAAACCCGACCCGCAAACGCCGGTCGGCGCGAGGATGCGGACTTCTTCGTGGTCTGTTTTGTTCATCAAATATCGGCAGTCGCGTTAAGCCTGGAGTCTACGGGAATACTGCAATTGTCCGCAATGCGAACTGTGTTGAGCGTACTTGACGCTATAATCGTGCCTCGATATTTTGCAATCAGGAACGCCGCCGATTGCATGGCGTCGATTTGGAGGTGGAAAGTGCGGTGCAGAATTCTGAAGGCCGTAGCGGCGGGCGCAATGTCCGCCCTGCTCTGCATGGTGGACTCAGTTGTCGCAGCTGACGCGTATCCGCAGCGGTCGATACGATTGATTGTGCCATACCCGGCCGGGGGCGCCGGGGACATAGTGGGCCGCCTGCTCAGTTCCCGTCTCACGGAAAGTTTGGGCCAGCAGATCGTGATCGACAATCGCGGCGGCGGCGCGCAGTTGATCGCCACCGAAATCGCGGCCAAGGCGCCGGCGGACGGCTATACGCTGTTTTTGGCCAGCGCAACTCACGCCATCAATCCCGGGCTGCGGAAGAAACTGCCGTACGACACGATCCGGGATTTTTCTTCGATAACGATGGTGGCCAGCTCGCCGCTGGTGTTCGTGGCCAATCCCGCACTGGGTGTGAGCAACATCCGCGAACTGGTCGCCGCGGCGAAAGGTCAGCCCGGGCGCATTGCCTACGCATCTTCCGGTCCGGGCACCGGCGGTCATCTTGCGGTCGAGCTATTGAGCTGGATGGCCGGCATCAAGTTCACGCATGTGCCGTACAAAGGTGCCGCGCCGGCGCTGGTTGACGTCATCGGCGGGCAGGTGCAGATTATGTGCACGAGCCCGCTGCCGGCGATGCCACATGTCAAGGCCGGCAAACTGCGCGCACTGGCGATGACGGGGGGCATGCGTTCACGTGCAACGCCGGAAATTCCGACGGTCGCTGAAGCGGGCTTTGCAGGTTACGAAGCGAGCCTGTGGTATGCATTGCTGGCGCCGGCGGGCACGCCGCGTACCATCATCGCCCGTTTGCATGCGGAGACGGTGAAGATCGTTAAGTCGCCCGCCATGACCGAGCACTTGCTGGCGCTGGGTGCCGAGCCGATAGGCAGCAGTCCACAGGAACTGGACGTATACCTGCGCGCGGAAATCGACCGCTGGACCAAACTCATAGCGCGCGCGCAAATCCGGCCGGATTAGCCGCCCGTGGAAATATTCTAAGTTATGATTGCGCCTTAAACCACCCACCGTGCGGCTGACCGCATCGATTGAATTTTCCCGGAGAATCCCATGACTGGAACAGTATTACTCTACGACCCGACGGCGCCGCGGCTGGAACGTCCCGTGCAGGTGCTACAAACGTTGGCGGGGCTCGCGGGCAAGGTCGTGGGTTTCATCGACAACGCGAAGCCCAATTTCAATTATCTGGTCGATGACCTTGGCGAGTTGCTGATGAGCAAGCACGGCGTCAGTCGCGTGCTCAAGCGCCAGAAGCGCTCGGCATCGGTCCCCGCGTCGGATGACGTGATACGGGAGTTCGCCGCAGAGTGCGACCTGGTCATTACCGGATCGGGCGATTGAGGGTCATGCACGTCGTGGAGTATCCACGACAGTGTAGAGATGGCGAAGCGCGGCCGCGCCGCGCTGATTATCTGCTCGACCGCGTTCATAACATTGGGCCGCGCGCAGGCGTCAGCGCTCGGATACGCGAAGCTGCCGATAGCCGTCATTCAGCATCCGTTTGGAATTCGCACGCGTGACGAAGTGCGCGCGATGGCGGAGCAGTGCGTCACCGATGTGGCCCGACTCTTAAGCGAGGGCGCGGCGAAATGAGCGGCAAGACCTTGCAGTTGGCGGAACGCGCGGCGCTCGTCGAGTGTAGCGATGAGTTTGACGCGATCAACAAGCTCTACCGCGAGCGGCGCTGGAGCGATGGTTTGCCGATCGTGCCGCCGACGGTGGCGCGCGTCGAGCGCATGCTGCGGCACGCGCGGCGCGCGCGCGAGGAAGTGGTGGCGCACGTCGCGCCCGCATTTGGCGCCGCGACGGTCGAGCGCATCGCAATCAACGCCGTGCTCGCCGGCTGCGATCCTGAATACATGCCGGTGCTGATTGCCGCGGTGGCGGCGGTCGCGGCGCCGGAATTCAATTTACAGGGCATACAGACGACGACCAATCCGGTCGCGGTGTGGGTCATCGTGAACGGCCCAATCGCGCAGGAACTCGGGATCAATGGCACGTTCAATTGTCTGGGCGAAGGCGCGTGGGCCAACGCGACCATAGGTCGCGCGCTGCGACTGGTATTGCGCAACGTCGGCGGCGCGCTGCCCGGCGAAATGGACCGTGCGACGCAGGGCCAGCCGGGCAAGTATTCGTTCTGCTGCGCGGAAAATGAGGCGGACAATCCGTGGGAACCGTTGCATGTGGGGCGCGGTTTCGCGCGCGACCAGAGTACGGTTACGGTGGTCGGCGCCGAAGGCACCATGAACATGAATACGCATGCCAAGGATGCGGTCGATCTCTTGCGCGTGATCGCGGAAACCATGATGCATCCGGCCAGCAATGAGTATTGCCACGGCGGCGAACCGTGGTTGATGATCGCGCCCGAGCACGCGGAAATTTTGCGGCGCGGTGGTTTATCCAAAGCCGATGTGCAAGCGCGCCTGTGGGAGTTGACCAAGATGCCGGCTCACCGCATGGCCGTCAAGGATCTGTTGCGCGTGAAGAGTTCGCGCACGGAGGAGTTGGGGGAGATCGAGCCGGATACGATCCTAACGATAGCGCACGAGCCGGCGGATATTTGCATTGTGGTGGCGGGCGGGCCCGGCACGCATTCGGTGTATGTGCCGTGTTTCGGCAACTCGCGCGCAGTTACCCGCGCCGTGGATGTCGCCGGCTAACGACGCCTTGCGCCGCACCGGGACAATTCAGGCTGGAGGCGGTTAGCGGCAACTGTCGCCACGTATTCGCGCCCGGCATTCACGGGGTATAAGGTCCAATCTTTGATTCGTCCGCGCATGATGCTCAATAGTTCCGGCGGCGCATCGGGGGCGACCGTTACCTCGATCTGGTTCAGCGGCAATCGCAAGCCGTCCCCGGTGGATTTAATGATGGCCTCCTTGCGTGTCCACGCAGCAAGGAACGCGCGTTTGCGATCGGCCGCCGGGATGCGCTGAAGTTCTGCGCACTCGCGGTGCGAAAAAAAACGTTGCGCGAGCGCTTCGGCTTCGATGCCGCGATTTACATGCTCGATGTCGACCCCGGGCACGCAGTCGCGGGAAATCGCATAGATTGCCATCTCTGCCGAGTGCGATACATTAAAATGAATGGGCGTTGCCCGATCGGAAACCTGAGGCTTCCCATACTGCGCATAGCGGAATTCGATCGTCGCCGGCGCCATGCCGAGCTGCTTGCCAAGCAGCACTCGCAGCATGCCGCGCGCGACAGTGAAGCGCCGACGATCCCGCTCAAAATGGAAGCGCTCCGCACGCGCCTGTTCGTCGCGGGATAGCAGCGCGAAGCATTGTTTTATCCGATCCACGCGGGCATCCAGCGACATTAACCAGACTTCGATGTCGGGTGCGGGCAGCGTGACCCGGCAGGGCAGGCTCGCCAATGAATCATCCGGCCCGTCGACAGGCTTGCCTGTTGCCGGTCCGTCGCTTACGCTAGCGTACGTTTTCATCACATAATTTCCCGCGACGCCATTGCGCCGCGTCATCTTGAGCAAACCGGTATGTTAGTGCTGAAATTACTGTCGCGATTGCCGCTATGCGTATTGTACGCGTTAACGGACGCCCTCTATCTGCTGGTTTACCACGTTTGGCGGTTTCGCCGTACGCTCACGCGGTCGAATCTCGAGCGTTCGTTCCCAGATAAAACTGCGCGCGAAATCGAGCGCATCTCGCGCCAGTCCTACCGCAATGCATTCGACATGATTGCCGAAGTTGTAAAGGGCGCTGTCATGGCGCCGGAACAGGTTCGGCAGCGGATGCACATACGAAACCTCGAAGTTCTCGCGCCTTATCTAGATTCCGAGCAGCCGGTTGTGTTGCTCGCTTCGCATCATTGCAACTGGGAGTGGCTGCTGCTAGCGAGCGGCCTCGAGCTTAAAGTCAGTGTTGATGCCGTCTACAAGCCGCTGCGGGTCGCGGCCATCGACCGTTTCATGTTCGAAACGCGTTCGCGTTTTGGCGGCAACCCGATCGCCGTCAAGGATTTTCTCGGTGAAGTACTAAAACGCCGCGGCAGCGCGCGCGTCATAGCGCTGGTGGCGGATCAGACCCCGCCGCGCGAGGAAGAAAAGCACTGGACGCGTTTTCTGAACCAGGACACTGCGTTTTTTGTCGGCGCCGACAAGATTGCGCGCATCATCCGGTCGCCGGTCTTCTTTGTCGGAATAGTGCGCACCGCGCGTGGCCATTATGAGGCGACGTTGCAGCAGCTTGCCGAGCCGCCTTATTCGGCGGAGGGCAGCGATATCATCGAGCACTATACGCGGGCGGCGGAGGCTCATATCGTGCAGTATCCGGCCGACTGGCTGTGGATGTACCGCAAGTGGAAATATAAAAAACCGCTCTATGCGTGAGACGCTTGCAGGCGGCCTTCGAGGTATTTCGCCAGCTCCGCTATCGTCGGGTAGTCGAAGAAGTCCGTAACTTCGAGGTGGCCCGGATAGATGGCTTCGATACGCTGGTAAATCTGCGCCAGCGTCAGCGAACTGGTGCCGAGTTCGAAGATATTGTCGTGCACGCCGACTGGCTTGTCGGTAAGGAACGCATCGCAGATCTGCTTTAAATTCCGTTCGATTTCGCTGTGCGCCTCGGGCGCGGAATCCGCAAGCGCTCCGGTGAGATGGTGCAGCTTGGCGAGCACTTCCTGAAATTCCCCTTTTTGATACGCGCCCGCGAGGAGATAACGCTGAATTTTTCCGCTCGTTGTTTTGGGCATTTTCGCGACGGGTATGACATGACTGACGACGATACCGATGTGTTCATTGATGCATTTGCGCACGGTTTTGACGACGTCGAGGAATTCGCCCAGTTCGCCGCGATAGAGTATGAAAGCAAGCACATCGTCGGTTGCCGCGTTGTCGGGCCTGACGCCACAGATCGCCGCTTTACCCAGGCCGATGCCGGCGTGCTTCTCAAGCACCGCCTCGAGGTCGTGCGGATAATAATTCTGCCCGCTGACGAACAGGATTTCCTTGGAACGGCCGGTAATGGCAAGGCCCGCGGACGATAAAAAGCCCAGGTCGCCGGTATCCAGCCAGCCGTCGGTGCCGATTGCGGTTTGTGTCGATGCAGCGTCCCGGTAATACCCGCACGTAACATTGCCGCCACGAATATGCACGTGTCCGATGGTATTGGCAGGCAACGCGGTGTGGGAGTCGTCTGCTATACGCAGCTCGCAATTTGCTACCGGGTTGCCGACGAGCATGAGCGTAACGGCGCGTGGGTCACCGGCATTTCCGGGTTCAACCGTCTGACCGACGGAAAGCGCGTCCCGCTGGACCGTAACCGTTTTGTAGCCAGTGCCCGGTTTGGGGAAGGTGGCAGCTAAACTCGCTTCCGCCAGTCCGTACACGGGAAACATCGCGGACGCCTGCAAGCCATAAGGGGCAAGGGCGGTCAGGAACTCGTCGCACAGCGCAACGGAAATGGGTTCGGCGCCATTGAAGAGTATGCGCACCTGCCGCAAATCGAGAGCGGTGGATTTTTCGGGGTTGAATGTTTTTAGAAAGTGGCGGTAACCGAAATTCGGGGAGCACAGCACGGTGGCTTTCCTGGCGCTGGCCTCGGTCAGCCACAATTGCGGGCGCCTGACAAAAACTGCTGTCGAAATAAGGTGATGCGTAACGTCCATGACGAATGGCGTCAGGTGAAAACCAATCAAACCCATGTCGTGAGTCAACGGCATCCAGCTCATTCCCACGTCGGTCGGCGTCAGCTTGATGCCGTGCGCAATCGCTGCAATGTTCGTCAGCAGATTGCGGTGATTGAGAGCAACGCCTTTAGGTTCGCTGGTCGATCCCGATGAATACTGGACGAACGCAATATCGTCGGGTTTCGCAACGTGCGAGCGGCCCGGTTGCGAGATGTCGTCGATGTGGTCGATAAAAACGGTGGCTGGCTTGATGCGCGCCATCGCGGCATCCAGTGCGTTCTCCGCGGCAAATGTAGCGAGACGGGAAAATGTTTTGGTGTCGGTGCATAAATGCGGCCGCGGGAGTTTTTCCAGCACGCGGAAAAATTTCAATTTGTGCTCGTCGGTGGCGCCGGACGCCAGCGGCACCGCGATGATATTTCCCGCTACGCACGCCCAGAAGGCGTCGACAAACTGCGCATTACTGTCGACGAGCAGAATCATTTCGCTGCCCGGGCCCGCGCCGCACGCCTGGAAGTGGTGGAGCAGGCCTAGCGCCCTGGAATGCAGTTCACTGAAAGGCAGTTCGCGCCCGTTGTTGTCGCCTTCGATGTACTGAATGCTGCGCTTGCTTGTACGGCGTGCGATCAGTGCTTCACTGAGGGTTGTAAAATTCATCGGGTTGCAAATTTCTTTAATGGCGTTTTTCCGGCAGCATGTAAATGCTGTGTTTGCTTCGCAGATTGATCTGGCATTCGAGTTCGATCGGATGTTGCGGAAGATAACGCAGACGGATGTGCCGCGCCAGCATGATGGTATGCAGCATCATCTCGACCATCGCGAAATCCTCGCCGATGCAGGCGCGCGGACCGAGCGCAAACGGCAGATAGCAAAACCGGTTGCGGCCAGCTGCTTCAGATGCGGCAAAACGCGCGGGGTCGAAGCGCTCGGGGGCCGGCCAGTAGCCCGGATGCCGGTGCACGATGTAGGGTGAAATAAATACATCGGTATTGGGCGCAATTGCATAGCCGCCGATCTCGTCGGCTTCGATGGAACGGCGCGTCAGTAACCAACCGGGGGGATACAGGCGCAGGGTTTCGTCTATGACCTGCCTGCTGTAGGCAAACTGTAATACTTCATCCATTGCCGAAGGGGATGGCAGAGTGTCGATTTCCTGGTGTAAACGATCTTCGACGTCCAGATGTTGCGACAGCAGGTACCACATCCAGTTGAGCGCACTGGCGGTGGTTTCATGGCCGGCGACGATCAGCGTCATGACTTCATCGAGTAGTTGCTTGTCGGGCATAGGCTCGCCTGATTTGCGATCGCGCGCGGCCATCATCATGGCCAGGAGATCGAAGTGTTCCCCGTTTTGCGCGCGGCGGCGCTTGACGCAATCCATGATGAGCTTGGACAGCGCGCGAAACTTGTATGCGAATGCGAGATTGCGCTCGGTTTCGTCGGTGAGCAGCGCGAACGGATTGGAGCCGTATGCCGCCGTCATGATTTCAAGATCGGCGCCGAATATCGAGCGCAGCACGATACTGAGAGTGACGTCACTCATGTCCTGCGTGACGTTTATTTCCCTATGGGTATCGGCACACTCCATCCATTTATCCAGCAGTTCCTGATTTGCTGCGCGTATATGCCCGACCATGCGCGCGATCACGTCGCGGTGAAAGGCGGGTTGGATCATGCGGCGCTGCCGGCGCCACAATTCACCTTCACTCACCATGAGGCCTTTACCGAGCAGGATGCCCACGCGCTCGATGCCGATGCCTTTCGTGTAGTTCTGGTGGTTGTCTACGAGCACGCGCCGCACGTGATCGGGGTGGCTGAACACGTAGATATGGGCTTGCGTAATCGGCGAATAAACGCGAAACGCATCGCCGTATTGCGCAAATGCCGCGCATAACTGCGCCAGTGCGTCGCGGGTGAAGGTGACGTCGAGTGGCTCGGCGGGGCCGGGCGGGTGCGTCAGACGGGTATCAGGCTGCGGCATTGCGGGCAAATTTTCCTGTTTTGCGGCCGGCTCACGGCCAAAATACCGATAATGACAGGCCGAAGGCTATATATCGACCCCGTGGCAGGACGAAATTTCGACATTCTTGTTGCGTTGTCCAATAATCTTCCTTATAATCTTCAGTCTTTCAGGTCCTGCAAAGTTACATTCAGTTTTTTGCGGTTCCTCTGCTCTTTAAAAATATACAGCCGATAAGTGTGGGCGCTTGGTTTTGGAACAGCGTATCCGTCCGTTCGCGGAAGGTGCGCAACTTTAAAATCAGAAGTGCTCGCATGAAGTTTTAAAAAACGTCAAGCGAGAGTATTAATTTTTGCAGAGATTAAACTGAAGAGTTTGATCCTGGCTCAGATTGAACGC
>JAYVME010000123.1:0-5590 GCA_043759115.1 Betaproteobacteria bacterium
CGACATTATCTCGTTCACCATCAACCTCGAGCACGTCGGCGACATCATCGACAAGAACCTGATCGAAATCGCGGAGAAGAAAATCCGCAAGAACCTGACGTTTTCGCCGGCCGGCATGCAGGAAATCTGCGACCTGCACGCGCGCGTGCTCGCCAATCTGCAACTCGGGCTTAACGTGTTTATCAACGGCAATCTGCAGAGCGCGCAGCAGTTGATCGCGGAAAAGGAACAGTTCCGCCACCTTGAGCGCGCCTACGCCGACAGCCATTTGCAGCGCCTGGTGGAGAATAAGCTGTCGAGCATCGAAACCAGCGCGCTGCATCTGGATATCATCCGCGATCTTAAGCGCATCAATTCGCATATCTGCTCGATCGCCTATCCGATACTCGAGTCGGCCGGCGTGCTCGCGCCGACCCGGCTGCGCGAGCGCAAGCGCCGCAGCCGCGCCCCCGCGAACGGCAATGGCAAGCCGCTCGACCCGTCGCTTAACGGTGATCCTCCCAAGGGTTAGGCGGCGTCCGCGCATGAAGCTGACGATGGGAGGGATTAAAGCGCGCATTGAGGCCAACGGCGGATGCCAGTACGCGGGCGAGCCGGTAACCCAGCTCGAACACGCGCTGCAAACCGCGCAACTCGCCGAGCAGGCGCGGGCGGGCGCGGAACTGATCACCGCTTCTCTTTTGCACGATTTTGGCCATCTGTCGAACGACACCGGCGCGACGCCAACCTTGCGCGGGATCGATGACAAGCATCAATTCCACGGCGTGCTCGCGCTCAAAGGCGTATTTCCCGAGGCGGTGCTCAACCCCATCCTCCTGCACGTCGACGCGAAACGTTATCTGTGCGCGGTCGATGGTGAATACTGGGCAAACTTGTCGGAGGACTCAAAGCGCAGCCTCGAATTGCAGGGTGGCGTTTTCAATGCGCACGAGGCTGCGCGGTTTATTGCGCAGACTTATGCGCGGGAAGCGGTCAAGCTGCGGCGCTGGGACGATCTGGCGAAAGTGGCGTGCTGCAAAACACCCGATCTGGAGTATTACCTCAAAGTCGCCGCCTCGTGCGTGACGGCCTCGTCGCTTGCGTAATGCGTTGAACCGCGGAAAAGTCCGGCAATGAGTCTGCCGTTGGACGTCACGCTGCTGGTGTTGATGGCGGCGCTGATGCATGCGGCGTGGAATGCAATCGCCAAGTCGGGCGCCAACAAGCTGCTCGACATCACGGCGATGGCAGTCGCCGGCGGCGCGGCGTGCGCACTGGCGCTGCCTTTTCTGCCGGTTCCCGAACCCGCGGCGTGGCCGTGGCTGGCTGCTTCGTTATTGCTCCACTTCCTGTATTTCATGGCGCTGGTGGGCGCCTACGACGCGGCTGACCTGTCGCACGCCTATCCGCTGATGCGCGGGGTGGCGCCGCTTTTTGTCGCGTTGTTTGGCGTTGTTCTGCTCGATGATCATCTGACAACGGCGATGTGGGCGGGGGTGGCGCTGATCAGCACCGGCATCCTGCTGCCGTTCTGGCTCAGGGCGGGGACCCAAAAAAATCTGCTGAAAAGTTCATCGTTTGCGCTGGCTAACGCGGTGGTCATCGCCGCGTATACGCTGGTCGACGGCCTGGGCACGCGCTTGTCGGCGAATGCGCTCAGCTATTGCCTGTGGTTGTTTCTGCTCGATCCCCTGCCGATACTCGCCGTCGCCCTCGCGCGCCACGGCGGCGGCGTATGGCGGCACTTGCAGCGGCGCTGGTTCGTGTGCGCGCTGGGTGGCGTGCTGACCGTCGGTGCTTACGGTATCGTGTTGTGGGCAATGACGCGCGCCCCCATCGCAGCGGTCGCCGCGTTGCGCGAGACATCGGTCATATTCGCCGCCGTGATCGGCAGTGTGTTTTTGCACGAGGGATTCGGCAAGGCGCGCATCGCTGGCGCCGTACTGGTGGTGTGCGGAATCGCCGCGCTCAGGCTGTAGCGGGTGCGGCGTTCCCGCGCGTGATCTGACGGTCGTTGATCGGGTAATTGAGGATGGCCGCCAGCACGCCCATGCCGATCGTCAGCACCCACATCAGGCGGTACGAGCCGGTCGCGTCGAACAGATAACCGGCAATACCGACGCCGAAAAAGCTGCCGATCTGGTGAAACAGGAAGGCAATGCCGGAGAGCGTGGACAGGTAACGCACGCCGAATATCTGCGCGATGAGTCCGCTGGTGAGCGGCACCGTGCCGAGCCACAGAAAGCCGATCACCGCGCCGAACAGATAGACCGACCACGGCGTAATCGGCTGCGAGATGAACACCGCGATCGCGATGGCGCGCGTCAGGTAGAGAATGCTCAACAGGTATTTCTTGGTGTAGCGCGAGCCTAACCAGCCCCAGAAATAACTGCCGAAGATATTGAAGAGCCCGATCAGCGCCAGCGCCATCATGCCGGTTTCCGGCGTCATATGCTGATCGACCATGTAGGCGGGGAAATGGATCGAAATGAACATCAGCTGGAAGCCGCACACGGTGTAGGCGATGCACAAGAGCCAGTAGCCGCGGTGACCCAACGCCTCGCGCAGCGCTTCGGGTATCGACTGCTTGAATTGCCCGGCGGCGGGTGTCACGTGCTTTTCGCTGAGGGCCGTCGACAGCGGCACTATCAGGAGTATCGTCACCGCCAGCGTCAACAGCGCGTTGTGCCAGCCAATATGCGTGATCAGCGTCTGGCCGAAGGGCAGCATCACGAACTGTCCGAACGAACCGGCGGCGCCGGCGAGGCCCAGCGCCACGCTGCGTTTTTCGACCGGGAATGCGCGGCCGATGACGCCGTAGACTATGCTAAAGCCGCTGCACGACAGCGCGATACCGACGACGATGCCCGCGCTCAAGCCGAATTCGAGGCCGCTGGTGGAAAATGCCATGAGCACCAGGCCGAGCGCGTAGAAAACAGCGCCGGCCGCCATCACGCGGCCGGCGCCGAATTTGTCCGCGATCATGCCGGTGACCGGCTGGGCGAGGCCGTAGACCAGGTTTTGAATCGCAATCGCGAACGAGAAGGTCTGCCGGCCCCAGTCGAGATCGGCGGACATCGGCTGCAGAAAAAGGCCGAAGCTATGCCGCGTGCCGAGCGCAATGGTGAGCGCCATGCCGCCGCACAGCAGGATCACAGCGGGGGTGCGCCAGTTTTTAGTGGTAAGGGAAGTCACGTTGCGATGTCGCGTAGAAGCGGCGATTGTACCTTATTGCCGGCGGCGGCCGTGCCGCGTGTCACGACTTCAGCGTGAACGGATTGAAATTCGTATCGCGGTCGTAGTAATCCTCGTGCTCGGCGCGTTTTAACCAGCCGACGATTTTGTAAGTGACCGGCGTGAAAATGATCTCGACGCCGACTTTGACGACGAACTGCGAAAGCATCACGAGCGGCAGCTTGTCGTTCGGGATAATGCCGCTGTCGTAGAACGCAAGCGGATAGAACAGTGCCGAATCGACGCCCTCGCCGAAAATCGTCGAGCCTATGGTGCGCGTCCACAGCCAGCGCCCGGCGGTGAGGATTTTCATTTTCGCGAGCACGAACGAATTGACGAATTCGCCGCACACGAATGCGATCAGCGAGGCCAGCGCGATACGCCAGGTCGAGCCGAACGCAATCTCGTAGGCGCCCTGATTATTCCAGAACGGCGCGGGCGGCAGCCTGACGATGACCCACGCCATGAGGGCCGCGAACGCGAGCGCGGCGAAGCCGGTCCAGATGACGCGGCGCGAGCGCGCATAACCGTAGACCTCGGTCAGGATGTCGCCGAACACGTACGAAATCGGAAAGAACAGCACGCCGGCGCCGAAGGTCAGGGTGCCGAGCACGGGCCAGTCGACCTGCGCGATCTTGGCCGGTCCGATCAGGTTGGAGCACACCAGCACGGTGACGAAAGCCACCATGACCAGATCGTAGTAGCGGTAGGTGCGTTGCTGGGCCATCAAGAATCGCCGGGGCTTGGGAGACTGCTTATTAAGCCATATTCGCCGCCGCGCGCAAAATCGTTGTACGCTTTTCCGCTGTTATCCGCGTTATGGCTGTGACGGCACAGGCCCACCGGTGCCGGGCGGAATAAGGAACCACCATGCGCTATTTGTCACGCGGCGGCGTCAGACTCTCCGGCATCGCGGCCACGGCGTTGATATTCGCCGCGGTATTGACGGGATGTTCAGGCTTGCCGCCCGGCACGCAGGCGCCGGCGGTCACGATCGCCGATTTCGGGGTGGGCAACGCGGGTCTCTTCGAGCAGCAATTCAATCTCAAGTTGCGCCTACAGAACCCCAACCCCGAAGAATTCAGGGTGGATGGCATTGCGTTCGATCTTGAAATCAACGATCAGTCCTTCGCCAAGGGCGTGGGCAATCAGATGGTCACGGTGCCGCGCTACGGTTCCGCCTTCATGCCGGTCGAAGCGGTGAGCACGCTCGGCGGGCTGATCAAGCAATTCGGGCGCATCGCGCTGGGCGACAAGCCGCTGTTCAAATATCGCATCAAGGGCAGCCTGAGTATCGCGGGTGGCTCGCGCGTGCCGTTCGATGAACGCGGTGAATTCGATTTCAGCGCACCGTCCCCCAAGCCCTAGTTGCGTGGCGCAGGTCGTCCCCCGCGGCGTGTTAAACTAATTCCCGGCGTTCTTCGCATGCTTCGCGATGAACGCTTTTGAATTGCGCAAACCACACTGACACGCCATGCCAGCCGACCACATCGTTGAAATAAACAATCTGCGCTTTGCCTATGGCGACCGCCCCTTGCTCAAGGGAATCAGCCTCACGATCCAGCGTGGCAAAGTGGTCGGCATCATGGGCGCCAGCGGCTCCGGCAAATCAACACTCATGCGGCTCATCGGGGGCCAGTTGGTGCCGGCGGGCGGCCACGTCAAAGTGGGTGGTGAAGTCGTGCACGAGTTGAGCCGCAACGCGCTGTACCGACTGCGGCGTAAAATGGGGATGCAGTTTCAGGCGGGCGGATTGTTCACCGACCTGTCGGTGTACGAGAATATTGCGTTCCAGATGCGCGAGCACACCGATCTGCCCGAAAGCATGATACGCGATCTCGTGCTGCTGAAACTCGCGGCCGTGGGCTTGCGCGGGGCGGCGCACCTGATGCCGGCGGAGTTGTCGGGTGGCATGGCGCGGCGGGTCGGGCTTGCGCGCGCAATTGCGCTCGATCCGATGCTGATCATGTATGACGAACCGTTTGCGGGGCTCGATCCGATTTCATGCAGCGTGGTCGGCAATTTGATACGCCGCCTGAACGATGCGCTCGGCGCAACGTCGATTGTCGTCTCGTATGATGCGACGGAGTCGATGCGGGTGATTGATTACCTGTACCTGATATCGGATGGCGTGGTTGCCGCCGCCGGGCCTGCCGCCGAGATGAAGGTCTCGCCAGATCCTTTCGTGCGCCAGTTTCTCGACGGCGTGCACGACGGTCCAGTGCCGTTCCACTATCCGTATGCCGATTATCAGGCCGATCTAGGTTTAAATGCGCGTGAGGCGTTAGGGGGCAAGTTTCAGCGTTAGTTGGACACTTTTTTGACATTGATGTGACAAAGTTTCAGCGTTAGTTGGACACTCATGGTTGGCCTTTGA
>JAYVME010000124.1:0-5589 GCA_043759115.1 Betaproteobacteria bacterium
TCCGGCTTCCAGTCGTGCAACTGCGCCTTGTGGCGGAACATCACGCAGCGCACCTGCGCCTGCGCGTCCTTCAGCGAGAAATAGCAATGACCGGACGCCGCGCGCATGAAGTTCGAGATTTCGCCCGCCACCCACATTAACGGCAGGTTGCTCTCGATGACTTCCTTGGTGAGCCGGTTGAGTTCGGCGACGCCGATTACACGCGACGATTTTTCAGAAGCTGAAATTAAATCCATGCCGGGATTCTACCGTTGCGCGCGTTTATGCAGCGCGCAAAAAGCGCTTCGGAAAAAATTCCCAAACGATTCAAGGCCGCACCGGGGCGGCGCCGACACTGCCAGCGTGCCGGCTCTCATCCACAAGCGTCATCACGCCGTAACAATCACCACCCAGCAAACGCATCACCCATGCGGGGCGTTATTTCAACTTATTGATTAATATAACTAATATTATAAGTTCAAAAAATGAGCAATGTAGCAAAACCCTTTACGGATAACTCACTTACGCAAACTGTGTACATACTTTACACATACTTATCCACAGCAATTGTGGACAAGTTTAGCGTTGGTGCGGCGCCGGCGCGGCGCCTTGGCATCACGCCAGTCCCGGCACCTGATTTGATTGCGACGGACTGCGCAGCGCGCGCATTTGAGCGCGCGCCTTCGGCGCGACTGTGCGCTCGCGCGGGGCGTCGCCATCTCCGCGTATCGACAACCACCCGGTGCCCGCGATTGCGCTTGCTGAAAATTCATTGCCCATATAAAGTTACGTCGGTTAAATTGCGCGACTTCGGGGATACTTAATTGTTTGCACTCATTGAAGCGGCGGGATGGCCGATATGGCCACTGGTGCTGGCGTCGATCGTCTCGTTGGCCATCATCGGTGAACGCGCATGGTCGCTGCGCGGCAGCGTCGTCACGCCGCCGGCACTGCTCGGCGAGGTGGTCCAGGAATACCGGCAAAACGGCGTCAATCCAATGCTGCTCGCGCGGCTCTCGGGGGGCGCCCCGCTGGCCCAGATTTTTGCCGCCGGCCTGAAAAACGTCAAGAGCACGCCGCAAGTCATGAAAGAGGCGATCGACGATAGCGGCCGCGCCGTGGCGCACGACCTCGAGCGCTTCCTCACCACATTGGGCACCATCGCTTCGATCAGCCCGTTGCTCGGGCTGCTCGGCACGGTGATCGGCATGATCGAGATTTTCGGCTCGCAAGCGCCGTCCGGCACCAATCCGATCGTGCTCGCGCACGGCATTTCGGTCGCGCTATACAACACCGCGATGGGCCTTATCGTCGCGATACCGAGCATGATTTTCTACCGCCATTTCCGCGGCAAGGTCGATACACTGATCGTCGAGATGGAGAATCAGGCGGTGAAACTGGTCGAGATACTGCACGGCGAGCGCCAGAGCTAGGCAGGCGGCTGACCGTGAATTTTCGCCTTGGCGCGCGCAAGGAAGAGCCCGAGATCAACCTGATCCCGTTGATCGACGTGTTGCTCGTCATCCTGATTTTCCTGATGGTCACGACGACTTATTCGCGCTTCGCCGAATTGCAGATCAACCTGCCGACCGCCGACGCCAACAAGCCCGAGGAGCGCCCGAATCAGATCAATGTGGCGGTCGACGGTCAGGGCAAATATGTGGTCAACAAAGCGGCCGTCCCCTTCCGCAGCCCGGACAGTTTCGCCGACGAATTAAAACGCGCCGCCGCCGGCGCCCCCGACCCGGTGATCATCATCAACGCCGATGCGGCCGCCACCCATCAGTCGGTGATCAATATCATGGAAGCGGCGCGCCTCGCCGGCTTCAGCCGCATCACCTTCACGACGCAAGCGGTCAAGAAGTAAACGGTGAACGGTAAGCGGTAAGCGGAAAAAACCTGCAAGGCGGTGGGTTCCCGGTTCACTGCATTCCGCTCACTGCTCACTGCTCACTGCTTACCGTTCACCGCTCACTGCTCCATGCGCTGGCTGGAACCCTACTGGTATCGCGTCTCGCCCCTGCACCTGGCGCTGTGGCCACTGAGCGTGCTGTATTCAATCGTCGCCGCCCTTCGGCGCCTGCTCTATCGCATAGGCCTGGCTCCCGCCACACGACTTCGCGTACCGGTGATCGTCGTCGGCAACATCAGCGCGGGCGGCACCGGCAAGACGCCGTGTGTCATATGGCTTGCCCAATGGCTGCTTGAGCACGGCTGGCAACCCGGCATCGTCAGCCGCGGCTACGGCGGCACGGCGCGCAGTCCGCAATGCGCCCTGCCCGACAGCGATCCGCGCATCGTCGGCGATGAAGCGGTATTGCTTGCGCGCCGCACTTCCTGTCCGGTGTGGGTCGGTAGTCAGCGCGTGGCGGCGGCACAGGCCTTGCTGACGGCGCACCCGGATTGCAATGTGATTATCAGTGACGACGGACTGCAACATTACGCGCTGGCACGCAACGTCGAGCTCGCGGTAATCGATGGCGAGCGCGGCTGCGGCAACGGCATGCTGCTGCCCGCCGGACCCTTGCGCGAGCCCGTGCGCCGCCTCGCGCGCGTCGATGCTATTATCATCAACGGCGGTGCGGTGTTCCCGCTCGACCTGCTGCCGGCCGGCGTGCCGGTATTCGACATGCGTCTGGACGGCAGCACATTTTACGAGCTGCGCAATCCGCAACGCAGTGTCGGCCCCGCGCACTTCGCCAGTCAACCCGTGCATGCCATGGCGGCGATCGGCAATCCGCAGCGGTTCTTCAACCGCCTGCGCGATCTCGGCCTGTCGTTTAGCGCGCACCCATTTCCCGATCATCATGCGTACGCGCCGTCGGACTGCGCGGTGGGCGCGAATGCGGCGCTGCTTATGACCGAGAAGGATGCGGTAAAATGCGAACGCATGGGTGGCGACAACTGGTGGGCATTGCGGGTGGACGCCACGCTCGAGCCCGGATTGGGCGAACTTATTCTGCACAAGATCGGAAAATAAATGGATTCCAAGCTGCTCGACATTCTGGTGTGCCCCCTTTGCAAAGGGCCGCTCGTCTACGACAAGCCAAAACAGGAGCTGATCTGCAAGCCGGACCGACTGGCTTTTCCCATCAAGGACGGCATCCCGGTCATGCTTGAAGACGATGCGCGCAAACTTCCTGCGGAAGAGGAAGTGTGAATTGCGTGAGGCGTGAGGCGTTAGGCGTGAGGGGTAAGGCTTGTGCCGGTCGAGTGGTTGGTTTCCGCCTCACGCCTCACGCCTAACGCCTCTCCCAATGAAATTCACCGTCGTCATTCCCGCCCGCTATGCGTCCACGCGCTTGCCGGGCAAGCCCCTGCTCGATATCGCGGGCAAGCCGATGATCGTGCACGTCGCGGAGCGCGCGCGCGCGAGCGGCGCATCTGAAGTTATCGTCGCGACCGACCATCAGGACATTGCCGCCGCGGTCGCGCGCCACGGCTTTACGGCATTGATGACACGCGCCGATCACGCCTCAGGCACCGACCGCACCGCGGAGGTCGCGGCGCAACGCGGCTACGCACCGCAGAGTATCGTGGTCAACGTGCAGGGCGATGAGCCGCTGATCGACCCCGCGCTGATCCGGGGCGTCGCGCAACAACTCGCCGACCACGCGGACGCCGCGATTGCGACCGCCTGCTGTCCGCTCGACGATGCGGCGCAGTTTGCCAACCCGAACATCGTCAAAGTCGTGCTGGACAAGCATGGCTACGCCTTGTATTTCAGCCGCGCGCCGATTCCCTACGCGCGCGATGCATTTGCGCAAGGCATCAAATTGATCCCCGCAGGATTGCCGGTTTACCGGCATATCGGCATCTACGCCTACCGTACCGCGTTTCTGGCAAGCTACGCCGGGCTTGCCCCGGCCCCGCTCGAACGCTTCGAAGCGCTGGAGCAACTGCGCGCGCTGTGGCACGGCCATCGGATCAGCGTTGCGGTCGCCGCCGCCGCGCCGCACGCCGGCGTCGACACGGCGGAAGACCTCGAACGCGTCAAAGCACTGGTGCGCAACCCGCGCTGAAACCGGCCTCGTCCGCATTTCGCGCCAGCGCGGGAACCGGTATAATTCGTCGTTACTTTAACCGGCAGTTTATGCCGATTCAGATGCGGGCAGCCGCGACCGAGACCGCGCGCCATCGCACACCAAAGAAAAAACATGATGCGAATTATCCTGCTGGGACTGCCCGGCGCCGGCAAGGGGACGCAGGCGCAATTTCTGATTCAGCGTTACCAGATCCCGCAGATTTCGACCGGTGCCATGCTGCGTGCCGAAATCGATGCACACAGCGCGCTCGGGCAGGAAGCGCGGATCTACATGGACGCCGGCAACCTGGTACCGAATCAACTGGTCACCGACATGGTAAGAAAACGCATCGCTGAAGCGGACTGCAGCAACGGTTTCATCGTCGACGGCTTCCCGCGCACGGTCGCGCAGGCCGAAGTGTTGCGCGAGACCGGCATCGACATCGATTTCGTGATCGAGATCGAAGTGGGCGACCAGGAGATTCTGCGGCGCATGAGCGGGCGCCGCGTGCACCCCGCATCCGGTCGCACCTACCACATCGACTTCAATCCGCCGCGCGTGCCTGACCGCGACGATATAACCGGCGAACCGCTGGTGCAGCGCGCTGATGATAACGAAGAAACCGTCATGCGACGCATCGCGAGCTATCACGAAGTCACGAAGCCGCTTGTCAATTACTACCTGAAGTGGGCCGAAAGCGGCGACCCGCGGGCGCCGCATTACGTCAACCTCTACGGCCGCGGTTCGATCGAGCATATTCGCGACAAAATGTTTGCCGCGGTGGCGCAACACAACTGATGGGCAATATCCCCGACTTCAATGATGCCGACCACGCGAAAGATCGTGCCGGCGCCACCACCGGCAAGACGGGCGCCGACCTGAACTAGGATTCCGGTATGAAAAAAATGAATGTTTTCTACGCCCAGTCGGGCGGCGTTACCGCGGTCATCAACGCCACCGCGTGCGGCGTCATTGAAACCGCGCGCAAGCACGGCGGCAAGATCGGCAAAGTCTACGCCGGCCGCGACGGCATCATCGGCGCACTGACGGAAGACCTGATCGACACCTCGAAAGAGTCCTTCGCTTCCATCCGCGCGCTGCGCCACACGCCGGCGGGCGCCTTCGGCTCGTGCCGCTACAAGTTAAAAGGCCTCGACGAGAACCGCGCGCAATATGAGCGGCTGATCGAGGTCTTCAAGGCGCATAATATCGGGTATTTCTTCTACAACGGCGGCAACGATTCCGCCGATACCGCCTACAAAATTTCACAAATTTCCGGGGCACTCGGCTATCCCGTGATTTGCGTCGGCATACCGAAGACCGTCGACAACGATCTCGTCATCACCGACTGCTGCCCCGGTTTCGGCTCGGTCGCCAAATATGTCGCGACGAGTATCCGCGAAGCGGGATTCGACGTCGCATCGATGGCGCGCACCTCGACCAAGGTGTTTGTGCTCGAAGTGATGGGCCGCCACGCCGGCTGGATTACCGCCGCGTGCGGGCTCGCCGCCGAAAAGGCCGGCGACGCGCCGCAAATCCTGCTATTCCCCGAACTGACCTTCGAACCGGAAAAATTTCTCGCGCG
>JAYVME010000125.1:0-5588 GCA_043759115.1 Betaproteobacteria bacterium
GATCCGACAACCGCTTCGAGCTGCGCCCACTTGCTCTTGAGCTTCTCCTTGCGCTCGACTTCTTCGCCCTCGGTCACTTCCTCGAAAGCGGGATCGATATTGGGCCGCTCGGAATCCTTGAGTTCCAGTTTTGCGAGCCGGCTTTCATAATAGATAGGCACCGTGGCGCCGTCGATGACCGCCCGCTGAATATCATAGACGCTGATGTAGTCGCCGAATACGGCGCGCGTGTTGGCATCAGTCTTTTCGATTGGCGTGCCGGTGAAACCTATGAACGAAGCGTTCGGCAATGCGTCGCGCATGTGGCGCGCGAAGCCGTCGATGAAATCGTACTGGCTGCGGTGCGCTTCGTCGGCGATCACGACGATGTTGCGCCGGTCCGAGAGTGCTGGATGCCGGTCGCCTTTTTCCTCGGGGAAGAATTTTTGGATCGTGGTAAATACGACGCCCCCGGATGAAACTTTCAACTTTTCGCGCAAGTCGGCGCGGTTCTCCGCCTGCACCGGCGGCTGGCGCAGCAGATCGCGACAGCGGGCAAAAGTACCGAACAGTTGATCGTCGAGGTCGTTGCGGTCAGTGAGCACCACTATCGTGGGGTTTTCCATCATCGGATGCAGAATCACGCGGCCCGCATAAAAAGCCATGGTCAGGCTTTTGCCGGAACCCTGCGTATGCCATACCACGCCGACGCGCCGGTCGCCTTCATCGCCACCCGGCTGATGGCCGGCCGCATAGCGTCCCAAGGGTTGTGCCGCAACTTTCGCCGCGCGCAACGTTTCCTCCACCGCCACGTTCACCGCGTGGAACTGGTGATAGCCCGCCATCTTTTTTGCCAGCGTTCCGTCGTCCAGCGCTTCGAATACGACGAAGTAACGCACGAGGTCGAGGAACCGGCGCTTCTCGAACACGCCCTCGAGCACGACCTGAAGTTCGGTGAGGCTCGTTGCCGCGTCGCCTCGGCCAGTGATGGTGCGCCATGGCTTGAACCATTCCTTGCCTGCGCCAAGCGAGCCGATACGCGCCTGCACGCCGTCCGAGACAAGCAGTGCTGCGTTGGTCGCGAAGAGCGCGGGGATTTGCGCCTGATACGTCTGAAGCTGATGGAAGGCCGACCAGATGGTTGCATTCTCGTCGGCCGGGTTTTTGAGTTCTATCACTCCGAGCGGCAGTCCATTCACGAACAGCACCACGTCCGGGCGGCGCGTGTGTTGTCCCTCGGAGACGGTGAACTGGTTGACGGCCAGCCAGTCGTTATCGTCCTGAACCGCGAAATCGATGACGCGCGCCTGCGCGCCGGCGATCGAACCATCCTTGCGGCGATACTCGACTGTCACGCCGTCGACCAGCATGCGATGGATCGCGCGATTGCGTTCGACCAGCGACGGCGCGTCAACGCGCATGAGTTTTCGGTAGGCGTCTTCAATGGCCTCGGTCGGTAGTTGCGGATTGAGGCGCGTGAGCGCCTGGCGCAAGCGGCCTTCGAGAACTACATCGCGGTAGTTCGCATCGCTGCGTTCAGCGGCAGGCTCGCCGACGGCGATGTCAGGCCCGTGCAGTACCGCGTAGCCGAGCGCTTCCAACCAAGACAGCGCGGCCTCTTCAACGATAGATTCTGTGAACGAAGTGTTCAAGATTCCCCGATCTTGCTCACACGGTAAGCTGCAAACTCAGATGGCTGCAAGCCGTTGAACAGTGTCCGGGTAGCGTTTCACCAGATTGATCAGCAACGCCGCCTGCGCGTTGGGCTTCGCGCGTCCCTGTTCCCAGTTTTCCAGCGTGCGGACATTCGTGCGAAGGTAGACGGCGAACAATGCCCGCGAGAGCTTGAGGTGCTGACGGACGCGAATGAGCTCCCCCGGGGTGACCCTGGGGGCCGGCCTCAACTCCACCGTATGTGTGCGCAACGTGCGCTTGCCCTGCCGCGCCTCCGCAAGCGCTGTCATGCCTTCGCTCAACTCCGCGAACAAGTCACGCTTGAGCGCGCGAGGTGGCTTGGTTTTCACCGATGTTTTCATGTCGTTCTCCTGAATTCCAGTTCCGCCTTGATCATCGCTCTCAAAGCCTTGCGCTGCTGCGGCGTCAGGTCGGCCATCTCATTCTTGTCGAACAGCGTGAAGAGCCAAAACTGAAACCCCGCATTCCACCAATAGTAGATCACCCTTAGACCGCCACGTTTACCTTTGCCTCGCCGGGCGTCGGCAAACCGCAGCTTGCGGAGCCCGCCGGTGTCCGGTACCAGGTCTCCCGCCTCGGGATGCTTCATCAACAGATTCTCAAGCTCTCGAAAGGCGTCGTCATCCAGGTAGTCTGCCCGACGGCGCTCGAAAGCGGGCAACTCGACGAAGACGGCCTTCATGTTTCGATTATACGCAAGTTACGTATATACGCAAGTTACGTATAGCTAAGATAGCGCTCGACCGCATAGCGCGACAGCACCGGACTGAAGTCCTCACCTCGTGCCTCGGCGCGGGTCAGTAGCCGCGCTTGGACCGACGCGGCGCGCCCGGTCGTCACGCCACCGCCTCCAGGTACGGACGCATCACGTTGGCCACACGATCGATCTTCGCGTAGCGCCACAGTTCATCGGCACTCGCCTTCTTCGTTCGGCGCGCCTCGCGCAACGCCTCCAGCGCCACGTCCAGTCCGACTTTGTTGCGGAACTTGAAGCAGTCCGCCACCGTCTTGGCCACGCTGGTCACGCGAATCTTCGCGCCCTTCACCGTATGCGTTTTTACCCCAGCCAGCAGCGACTCACCCGAGAACCGCATCACACGCAGCGGCGGATATTTGAGGCGCGGCGGATGCTCCTTGTTGCCGATGGCGATCCAGACCTCGAAAGGCGCCTGCGTTGTGAGTTCGTGGAAGCGCAGCGCCGACAGCAGGCAAAACACCACGCCGGGCGCCCGCTTAGCCACGGCGATCATGCCACTGTGCTCTCCCTCCTCGTAGCCGGGCATCGCATACAGGCCGCGGGAGAGGCGCACCAGCTTCCCGGCAGCCACGCGCCGGGAGATATCCGCTCGGGAGAGGCCCGCAGCGACGAGATCCCGCGAACGGGCGGTACCGGTCTTGCGGAGCAGGGACTGGATTCGGCGGTCGGGAGAGATCATGGAAGGCATTGTTCTATAGTTTCGGTAGTTGTGTATAACTACCGAAACTATGGAACAGTCGGCGGCAAGCCGTGATGCCTGTGCGTTTCTGCATCAACTATCGGAATCCGGCTGCCCAAAAAGCCCGCCAATCCATCGCGCGATGGCATAAAATATCGCACGGAAAGCCAAACGATCATGGGTGCCCAAAACATTAATTTGCGCGACCAACCCGCCTACGGCCTGGCCGAGGCGGCGCGTTATGTGAAACTGCCCGACGCGACATTGCGATCGTGGGTGGTGGGGCGCGCCTATCCCAAAGGCGGCACGGTTGCCACGTTCCATCCATTGATCAAGTTGGCGCGCAAGCAGCCGCCGCTGCTCTCGTTTTACAACCTGATTGAAGCACACGTCCTGCGCTCGCTGCGGACGGAGCATGGTGTTGCCATCAGAGAGGTACGCAAAGCAATCAAGTTCGCCGAGCGTACGCTCAAGATCGACCGACTGCTCCTTAACAAGGCGCTGAGCACTCACGCCGGCGAAGTGTTTCTGGATGAATATGGCAAGCTGATCAGCCTCACTGCCTCGGGCCAGTTGGCGATGCGTCGGTTGCTGGAAGATCATCTGAAGCGCGTCGAGTGGGACGACCGGCAATTCCCGATACGCCTTTACCCATACGTATCTGCGCAGCCGACCACGGCAAGGCCGATCGCCATTGATCCGAGTATCGCGTTTGGCCGCCCCGTCGTGTTGCGCGCGCGCGTTTCCACCGGAGCCATTGCCGAGCGCATCGATGCCGGCGAAACCGTCGCTGATCTGGCTGAGGACTACGACCTCAAGCCGGAAGAAATCGAAGAGGCGGTTCTGTACGAACGCGCCGCTTGAGCCGCGTTTATTTCACCGACCGCGATCTCGGGAAGCAATTCCCGGCCATTCTTGTCGTAGCAGGGTTGAAAGTCGAACGGCATTGCGATCTGTTTCCGCCGGGCGGTTCTGACGAACAATGGCTGGAATACTGCGGCGCCAACCAGCGCATCGCGATCACCCACGATCAGCGCATCCGGCACAAATTCAACGAGCGCGAAACGGTCATGCAGCATGGCGTCGCGTTGCTCGTCGTCATCGGCAAGGCACGTAATCGCGAGCTTGCGAAGAATTTCGTCGCGACGCTGCCGAAAATCGAATCATTTCTCGACAAGCATGAGCCGCCGTTTATCGCGAAGATTTACCGTCATTCACCGGCTGCTATCTTCCCCAACTCGGAGTCCTCGAACGAATCCGGAAACAGATCGGCGACATGCTTAGGCAAACCGGGGTCGCGGCCCTCGGCCTTGGCGCGGACGGGGTCGAAGTCCACGAACCACGACTTGAAAAGCATCCGCACCATTGCCTCCAGCGTCTCGTTCATCCGCCTGTTCAACTCGATCTTGTCGTCCAGCGTGCCGAGTATGTGGGCGATCTTCGTCCGCTCCTCGAATGAAGGCAATACGATCGGGAGCTTGGATACGTCGCCTAAGTTTAGTGTTGCCTGCACGGTCGTGTTAAGCCGCGAGTCAATGCGGGCTTTTATCTCAGGTGATTGCAGAGCAAGTTTCACCCAATAAGCGCCTACGTCTTTGCGGACGGGAATCACGCCTACCGCCCTCGCCGTGTTCCAACCGCGGAGTGCATCCGGTACCACCGCGGTTTCGCCGACCGTCCCAACCAATGTCAAAAGAAGCTCACCGCCCTGTAATCGGGTTCGCGAATATGCAGCTTCGATTTTCGGGGTTACCTTCATCGGCGACGTTGTCGAAATTCGCCCGTTGCGCACGTCGTTGACTCGAACTATTGGTATGCCAGCACCGGCGCACATCCGAGATCCGCCCGAAGCGCGCCTCGTCTTGAAACATCAGCTTGACGGGTTGGCCTTGCGCCCAGTCTTTGCGGATTTGGGTGAGCGTTTCTGGGAGTTTTTTTTCCACTCCGCCTGAGCCAGTGGATCGCTTTGGGGGTGACGCTTGTCGGGCACGAGCTTTCTCCAGTTGTGACGGTGCAGCAAGTTGTAGGCAGAAGCCAATGCCACCTCGCGCCCCAGGCGCTTATCCAGTGCCGCCTTGATTTGACCAACCACAAGTACGCCACCGGCAGCAGCCGATTCCAAAAAGGGGGCCAAGAACTCACGTTCCTCGGCCACGCTCATGTTCTCGCGCTTGCGCCCGCCTGGTGTGGGGGCATCGGGTGCGCCCACTATTTGGCCCCGCATAAAGCGTCGGCGCAATTGACATGCCCACCCGGGCGATACGCCAATGACCTGAGCGGTATCGGCCAAACTCATCGCATAGAGAAGTGGCAACACCACCGACTGGGCTTGGCGCAACTGTTCGATAGTTTGGGCGCCGGCAATGGCCTCACGCGCATTCATCAATACCGCATCGTCTCCGCTGGCAGGACGTGACATGAGTTTCTCCATCAAGGTTGATGAAGGTGTATTATTGCATCAATGAAGTATAAATGGAA
>JAYVME010000126.1:0-5559 GCA_043759115.1 Betaproteobacteria bacterium
CCGTCAACCGACAGTATCTTGTTGTCCTTGATGTTGTAGGTGAGCTGGCAGCCGACCCCGCAGTACGGGCACACCGAGTGCACCTGCTTGTCGGGTTTGATCATGCCGGCGTCGCGCGCCGGCATCAACGCGCCGGTCGGGCACGCCTGCACGCACTCGCCGCAGGCGACGCAGCTCGAGTCGCCCATCGGATCGTCAAGGTCGAAGACGATTTTCGAATGCTCGCCGCGGAACGCGTAGCCGATGACGTCGTTGACCTGCTCCTCGCGGCACGCGCGCACGCAGCGCGTGCACTGGATGCACGAATCCAGATGCACCGCCATGCCGAAGTGCGACAGATCGGCCGCGGGCTGATGGCGGCGCGCGAAACGCGGCTTGCCGACCTTTAACTTGCCCGCCCACTGATCGAGCTCCGAATTGAGCGTATAGCGCTCCTTGGGCATATCGGAGAGCAGCAATTCAAGCACCATCTTTTGCGACGCGACCGCGCGCGTGCTATTGCTGGTTACTTCCATGCCCGCTACCGGTTTGCGGCAGCACGCGGGAGCCAGCACGCGCTCGCCTTTGATCTCGACCATGCACGCGCGGCAATTGCCGTCGGGACGCATGCCTTCCTTGTAGCAGAGGTGCGGAATTTCAACGCCGAGGCGCTGGGCGGTCTGGATGATGGTCTCGTGGGAAAAACCGCGGACGGTTTTCCCATTGAGCTTGAATTCGATTGCTTCCGCCTGGACTTCGCGCTTGCTCATCATATTCATTTCAAAACTCCCAAAGCCTCACCGCCAAGGACGTAAAGGTTCGCAAAGGAGATCAAAAACTTTTCCTGGATTTTCCTTGGCGGCCTTGGCGTACCCCTCAGGGGGTATTGAAAATAATCTTGGCGGTTCAATATTTTTACTCGATCTCATGCCCAAAGTGCTTGACCACGCAGCGCACCGGATTGGGCGCCGCCTGGCCGAGCCCGCATATGGATGCGTCAGCCATCGCGCTGGAAAGTTCCTCGAGCAGCGCCTTGTTCCATTGCGGCGCCTGCATCAGGTTCAACGCCTTGGCAGTACCGACACGGCACGGCGTACACTGGCCGCACGATTCGTCCGCGAAAAATTTCATCAGGTTGCGCGCCGCCGCACTTGCCTTGTCGCGATCGGACAGGATGATCACCGCGGCCGACCCGATGAAGCAGCCGTGCGGCTGCAAGGTATCGAAGTCGAGCGGAATGTCGCCCATGCTCGCCGGCAGGATGCCGCCCGACGCGCCGCCCGGCAGATAGGCGTAGAACTTGTGACCGGGCAACATGCCGCCGCAATACTCGTCGATCAATTCCTTGACGGTGATGCCGGCTGGCGCGAGATGCACACCGGGCTTATTTACGCGGCCCGATACCGAGAACGAGCGCAAGCCCTTGCGGCCGTGGCGGCCGTGGCCGGCAAACCAGTCCGCGCCCTTGTCGAGGATGTCGCGCACCCAGTAAAGCGTTTCCATGTTGTGCTCCAGCGTCGGATAGCCGAACAACCCGACCTGGGCCACGTACGGCGGCCTCAACCGCGGCATGCCGCGCTTGCCTTCGATTGATTCGATCATCGCCGACTCTTCGCCGCAGATATAAGCGCCGGCGCCACGCCGCAGATAAATCGGCGGCAGCGGACACGGTGGATTTTTCTGCAATGCGGCGATTTCACGCTCGAGGATCGCGCGGCAACCCGCGTACTCGTCGCGCAGATAAATATAAATCTCGGCAATCTGCGCGGTCCACGCCGCGATTACCATGCCTTCGAGAAAGCGATGCGGGTCGCGCTCGAGGTAGTAACGATCCTTGAACGTACCCGGTTCGCCCTCGTCGATATTGATCGCCATCAAGCGCGGGTTGCGCTCGCCGCGCAGAATGCGCCATTTGCGGCCGGTGGGGAAACCCGCGCCGCCAAGCCCGCGCAGGCTCGATGCTTCCATCGTCTTCAAGATGTCTTCGGCGTCGCGCTTTCCCGCCAGGCATTCGCCGGCGATTCTGTATCCGCCGCGCTGGCGATACTCGTCAAAGCCGGTGTACTTCGCAACCGCGCAGCGGGTATTTTTCGCCGTCACCTGCGCTTTGACTTTCTCGACGGTCGCCTGCGCGACCGGGTTCTGGCCGACCACCACCGCCGGCGCCTGTTCGCAGCGCCCGATACAGGGTGCCGGTATCACCCGCACATGGGGTCCGAGACTGGCCCGCAGTTTTTCAAGCAACGGTTGCGCGCCCGCGAGTTCGCATGAGAGCGAATCGCACACGCGCACCGTGAGCGCCGGCGGCGGCGCGTCGCCCTCCTTGATGACATCGAAGTGATGATAAAACGTGGCGACCTCGTACACCTCGGTGGTCGCCAGCGCCATCTCGCGCGCGAGCGCCACGATGTGGGCGGCTGAAATGCACGCGTAGCGATCCTGGATCTTGTGCAGGTGCTCGATCAAGAGGTCGCGCCGGCGGGGTGCTGCACCGAGCAGGGCCTGCACTTCGGCAAGGGCGGCGGCGTCAACCGCGCGGCCCTTGGGTTTGCCGCGTTTGTTTTTTTGGTTTGTTGCGTCCAACTTAACTCCTTCGTGCGTCGACACCAGTGCGGGCTTTTTGGGCGGCGCGCCAGCGAGACAAATTGCGCCTGTCGCTACCGGCGAAAATCAAGCCGCTCCCTGCAACTGTCCGCTGCTTCCCTACTTCAATACGGACTTCAGCAACTTGCCCATTTCAGCGGGATTGCGTGTGACCTTGATGCCGCACTCCTCCATCACCGCGAGCTTCTCCGCCGCAGTCCCTTTGCCGCCGGAAATTATGGCGCCGGCGTGCCCCATGCGCTTGCCCGGCGGCGCGGTGACGCCGGCAATGAAACCGACGACGGGCTTTTTCATGTTGGCCTTGATCCAGCGCGCGCATTCCTCTTCGTCCGCGCCGCCGATCTCGCCGACCATGATTACGGCCTCGGTCGCGGGGTCGTCATTAAAGAGCTTCATGATGTCGATATGCTTCAACCCGTTAACCGGATCGCCGCCGATGCCGACGCATGACGATTGACCGAGATTCTGCTCCATCAACTGCCCGACGGCTTCGTAAGTGAGTGTGCCCGACCGCGACACGACGCCGATCGGTCCCTTCTTGTGGATGTGCCCCGGCATGATGCCGATCTTGATTTCTTCCGGGGTAATGACGCCGGGACAGTTGGGGCCGATCAGCATAGTGCGCTTGCCCTGCATCCTGTATTTGGTGCGGATCATGTCGCGCACCGGTATGCCCTCGGTGATGCAGATCACGAGATCGAGATCGGCCTCGACCGCCTCGTCGATGGCGGCGGCGGCGAACGGCGGCGGCACGTATATCACCGACACATTGGCGCCGGTCTTTTCCTTCGCTTCCTTAACGGTCGCGAAAATCGGGATGCCCTCGTACGTTTCGCCGGGCTTTTTCGGATTCACACCCGCCACATAACACTGGGCGCCGTTCGCGTATTCCTTGCCCATGCGGGTGTGAAACTGGCCGGTTTTGCCGGTGATGCCCTGCGTCATCACGCGGGTGTTCTTGTTGATGAGGATGCTCATGCCGCCACTCCCTGCGCCGCTTTGACCACCTTGGCGGCGGCGTCAGCCATATTGTTGCCCGATATGATCGGCAATCCCGAATCGGCGAGTATCTTCTTGCCGAGATCGACGTTGGTGCCTTCCAGCCGCACCACCAGCGGAACGGTGAGCTTGACTTGCTTGGCCGCCACGACGATGCCTTCGGCGATCACGTCGCATTTCATGATGCCGCCAAATATGTTGACCAGAATCGCCTTGACGTGCGGATTCTTGAGCATGATTTTGAACGCCTCGGTCACTTTTTCGGCCGATGCACCACCGCCGACGTCGAGAAAATTGGCGGGACTGCCGCCGTAGAGCTTGGTGATGTCCATCGTCGCCATCGCCAGGCCCGCGCCGTTGACAAGGCAGCCGATGTTGCCGTCCAGCGAGATGTAGGAAAGGCCGAATTTCGACGCCTCGATCTCGGCCGGATCCTCCTCGTCAAGGTCGCGCATCGCGACGATGTCGGGATGGCGGAAGAGTGCGTTATCGTCGAAATTCATTTTGGCGTCGAGCGCGATCACGTCGCCGCCGTTGGTGAGAATCAACGGGTTGATCTCGGCCAGCGACGCATCGGTCGCATCGAACGCCTTGTACAACCCCTGCAGCGCGGGCCGCGCTTTCGCCACCGATGCCTCGGGTATGCCGATTTTGCGCGCAACGTCGTCGGCTTCGCTGTCTTGCAATCCGCGCATGGGGTCGATGAACACCTTGTGGATTTTTTCCGGCGTCTTTGCCGCCACTTCCTCGATGTCCATGCCGCCTTCGCTGCTCGCCATCAGGCACACGCGCTGAGTGCCGCGGTCCACCACCATGCCGACGTAGAGTTCCTTCTTGATGTCAGCCCCCTCTTCGATCAAGAGCCGCCGTACTTTTTGCCCCTGCGCGCCGGTCTGATGGGTTTTAAGCATCATGCCGAGAATCTGACTCGCGTACTGTTTTACTTCATCACTCGATTTGGCGAGTTTCACGCCGCCGCCCTTGCCGCGGCCGCCGGCGTGGATTTGCGCCTTCACCACCCACACCTTGCCGCCGAGGGTCTTGGCGGCCGCGACCGCTTCATCGACGCTGAAGCATGCGATGCCGCGCGGGGTGGTCACGCCGTATTTGCGCAGAATTTCTTTTGCCTGGTATTCGTGTATCTTCATTGACGACCTTTGCGTTACGCGCAGCCGGACATTTACGACCGGCGCACGGATTTAGCGAGACATTGAACAAGCGGGCTAAGCCCCCGTGTACATTCCCCACTTCAGGGAAGCTTTGATTAAGTGACCCGCTTAATCGAAGCTTCCTTAGGTGGTTATAACTTAACTGCAGGCGCAAGTTATAGCCTTGACCGTAGTCAATATTGCAGATCGGGCGAAGTGATGCGCCAGACCGCCGCGGAGGGCGGCGCGCCCTGCCAGCGTACCCTCCAAACCGCGCGCCTATTAGCCACAACATTGCTCGCGTCGAACCAGCGCGAACGAGCCGCGCAAGTATAGCCGATTGGATGGTTGACCTGCCGCCAGACGCGCGTGACCGCGGGCGCGCGGCGCACCATGTGCAAGAGCCGGCGGCGCGCCGCTCATTTTTCGTGCCGCTCCGCGCCGGCACTACCCCGTTAAGACGGTGTTGGATCACGTATTTTGCGACGCAGCAAAGGTCGGATCCCGGTGGTTTTGGCCCTCACGTCAAGCGCACTATGCGATTTGTCTCGGACAAAAAAAAACGCAACCCCTGAGGGTTGCGCTAAGGTTCCACCAAAGGAGGAGGTTTTGGAGGATATGCGCCGACACCTGTAAAGATGCCCAACGCAAGAAAATTATGACTCAAAAACCGGCCTGTTGCAAGCGTTTTCTGCTGCTATGCAATATAATTTTCTATGTCAATATAGAAAATTAAAATAATACTTAATAATCAATATATTGAAATATTATCTCAGTTCATCAACGACATTCTGGACGACGCGCTAACGGACCACCAGGACGGGGATTT
>JAYVME010000127.1:0-5556 GCA_043759115.1 Betaproteobacteria bacterium
TTGGCAATATTGTTGAACGACGAAAATACCACGGCGGCCCCGGTCCCGCGCGCGGCGACGGGCGGACAGTCCGGCGGCGGCTGATAACACAGAAAGCAATCGTCAATGCGCAGCAGGCGTTCGGTATGCCGCGCTTCGGCAGCGGGCGCGGGATCAACCGTGATGTCGGTAATGCGGAAATCGATGACGGCGAGTCCCGTGGTGTCGGGATAACCGAGCCACGTCATCTGTAGCGGCGCGGGCCGGCGTGCAAACACGCCCAGCCGATTGCCTTTGGTATGCCCCGCCAGATCGAACAGGATATCAATTTTGTCCTCGCGTATCATGCGCTCGAGCGTTTCATCGTCAACACCCGCCACGTCACGCCAGCCGTCTGCTATACCGCGCATGCGCTGGGTCGTGTCATCCGCCAATGGATGCGAGTAGTAGCAGAAAACCTCGTAATGCGCCCGGTCGTGGCAGCGGATGACGGGCTCGATGAAATAGCCGACCGAATGCCGTGAGAAATTGGGCGACACGTAGCCGATGCGCAGCCGGCGCGCGGCATCCGGCGCCTGCGTGCAGGCCCCGCGCGGCTGCGACCCCGCCTGCCGCGCGATTTCCCCAAAACGCCGGTGCCATTCGAACATTCGCTGCGCGTTGACCGGCGTCAGATAATGCCGGTGGAACAGCAACGCCGAAAAAATAGCGCCAGAGGCCGGCGCGAGCTGGAGCGCGCGATCATAGGCGGCGACCGCCGCATCGAGCGACCATAAATCGACCAGCACGCCCGCCGCACCGAGGCAGGCATCGAGCGATTGCGGATACGCCAGCAGGCAGGCGCGGTAAGTCGAGAGCGCGGCATTGAGCCGCCCCGCCGTCGCCATCGACGCGGCGTGTTGCAGGCGTTCCGCGCAGGTGCCGCCCGCGGTGCCGTCGTCGGCGTTAGCTTTCGATTCCGCAAGCGCTGCGACCGGACCGTCAATCGATCCGCCCGCAATTGGCGCCTGCCCGCGCGGCCGAAATAAATTTCTGACCAGCTTGGCCAGCATGGTCAGGACGGCAGCTCGATGTAGCGAACCGCGATAATTTCGAGTTCCTCGACTCCGGCCGGCGTTCTGAGCGTTACGCTATCGCCTTCGCGCGCCTTGGTCAGCGCGCGCGCCACCGGCGAAATCCAGCTGATGCGGCCGCGTTCCGTATCGACTTCGTCCTGTCCAACTATACTGATCGTACGCTCCACGTCTTTACCATCGCGGTAAGTGACTGTCGCGCCGAAAAACACCTGATCGACGCCCCGCCTGGCGGGATCGATGATCTCGGCGATGTCAAGACGCTGGGTGAGAAACCGGATACGGTGGTCAATCTGGCGCAGGCGGCGTTTGCCATAAATGTAATCGGCGTTTTCCGAACGGTCGCCGTTGGAGGCCGCCCACGCGATGACTTTAACCAGCGCCGGACGCTCCTTGTCGAGCAGTTGCTGCAATTCGCTTTTTAGACTTGCATAGCCGGCTGGCGTTATGTAGTTCTTGGCGCCTGACGGCAACGCGGATGGCGCGTCGTCATCTTCGTGTTGCTGCGCTCGATCACGCTCGATATCAGCCAGCTTGCGCATAAATACGGTGATTAAGTGACTGGGTGATTGGGCGATTGAGAAGCGGTCTCAAAAATAATGCGGAACCGCCGATGGACGCCGATAAGATCGAAAACAAGTGAATCCACGATGAGGAATAAGTAACAGATAACGGGTCGTTTCCCACTTAACTCATCACTCATCGCTCTTTTTTCACTATTTATTGCATCGGCGTTCATCGGCGTTTATCGGCGGTTGCTTTTCCGTATTGTGTTTTCGAGACCGCTTCTGAATCACTCAATCACCGGATCAAACAAATTCATGCGGTGCCGCCGACGGTCAGGCCGTCGATCCTGAGCGTCGGCTGGCCGACACCGACCGGCACGCTCTGACCTTCCTTGCCGCAGGTGCCTACACCGCTATCAAGCGCCATGTCGTTGCCGATCATGGCCACGCGCGTCAGCACGTCGGGGCCGTTGCCGATCAAGGTCGCGCCCTTGACCGGATACGTGACCTTGCCGTCTTCGATCATGTACGCCTCGGACGCCGAGAACACGAATTTGCCGCTCGTGATGTCGACCTGGCCGCCGCCGAAATTCACCGCATAGAGTCCGTGCTTGACGGACTGGATGATTTCCTGCGCATCCTTGTCGCCGTTCAACATGTAGGTATTGGTCATGCGCGGCATCGGGATATGCGCGAAAGATTCGCGCCGCCCGTTGCCGGTCGCCGCCACCCCCATCAGCCGGGCATTCAGGCTATCCTGCATATAGCCCTTCAACACGCCGTCTTCGATCAACACGTTGCGCTGGGTCGCGTTGCCCTCGTCATCGATATTGAGCGAGCCGCGGCGTGCCTCTAGCGTGCCGTCGTCGACCACCGTCACGCCGGGTGCCGCCACGCGCTCGCCGATGCGGCCGCTGAATGCCGAACTGCCCTTGCGGTTGAAGTCCCCCTCGAGGCCGTGGCCGATTGCTTCATGCAGGAGTATGCCGGGCCAGCCGGGACCGAGCACGACGGTCATGGTGCCGGCCGGCGCGGGGCGCGCGTCGAGATTGGTCAACGCCTGCGCAACCGCTTTTTGCGCATAGTCCTCGACGATCGCATCCGTAAAATAGGCGTAATCGGAACGCCCCCCGCCGCCGGCGCTGCCCTGCTCGCGGCGTCCATCCTGCTCGACGATCACCTGCACGGATATCCGCACCAGGGGCCGCACATCGGCCGCCGTCACGCCGTCGCTGCGCGTAATCAGCACGACTTCGTATTCGCCGCCGAGACTGGCCATGACCTGGGTCACGCGCGAATCGAGACTGCGCGCGTAACGCTCGATCTTCTCCAGCAAGGAAACTTTGGCCGCATCCGCGAGGCTCGCGAGCGGATCGTGCGGGACGTAAAGGTTGCGTCCCTCGCCGCGCCTGGCAATCTGCGTCTTGCCCCCCGTGCCCTGCCGTGCAATCGCGCGCGTCGCCTGCGCGGCAGCGGTCAAAGCGGTGAGACTGATGTCATCCGAGTACGCGAACGCCGTCTTCTCGCCCGCTACCGCGCGCACGCCCACGCCCTGATCGATGTTGAAACTGCCGGATTTGACGATGCCCTCTTCGAGGCTCCAGCCTTCACTGCGGCAGTATTGAAAATAAAGATCCGCATAATCGACCTTGTGCGCGAGTATCTGCCCGAACACCTGCTCCAGCGCGTGGTGATCGAGCGCATAGGGCGCGAGCAGCGTCGCCTGCGCCGTGTCGAACGCGACGGCGGGTCCGGCGCTGCGGGTTTCTGTTTTAGTTTTCATCAATGAGTCCGGTGCGAATAAAGGTTATGGGTTGGGGACGGGGCGGCAGCGTCGACACGCCGCCTCAAAAATTGCTACACGCAATGCAGGGTCCGATGCTTGAGCGCCGGCAGGCTCTTACGCAAACGCTGCAGGTATTCCGGGTTGATGCCCGCCACCACCACGCCGGAACCGCGCGGCAGGCGGTCGAGCACCACGCCCCACGGGTCGACGATCATGCTGTCGCCATGCGTCTCGCGGCCGTTAAGATGGTAGCCGCCCTGCGCCGGCGCCAGCACGTAGGCGAGATTTTCGATCGCACGCGCGCGGATCAGCGTTTCCCAATGCGCCTTGCCGGTCGTTTCGGTAAACGCCGATGGCACCAGAATGATGTCGACATCCTTCATCGCGCGGTAGAGTTCCGGAAATCGCAGGTCGTAACAAATCGACAATCCGAGGCGGCCGAACGGCGTGTCGATGACCTTGATGTCGCGGCCCGGCTCGATGGTGCGTTCCTCCGAGTAGCGCTCCTTGCCCATCTCGAAACCAAACAGGTGGATCTTGTCGTAGCGCGCGACGAGTTTGCCTTTATCGTCATACACGAGACAACTGTTGCGCACCCTGCGCTCATCGCCGGACACCAGCGGTACCGATCCGCCAACCAGCCAGATCCGGTGCTTTTTCGCGGTCGCCGCGAGAAAAGCCTGGATCGGCCCCCGGCCTTCGGCTTCGCGCACCTTCACCTTGTCGTTATCCTGCATGCCCATGATCGCGAAATACTCCGGCAATGCAACGAGCTTTGCGCCCTGCTCTACGGCCATGCCGATCAGCCGCCCGGCCTCGGTCAAATTAGCCGCCACGTTCGGACCTGACGCCAGCTGCACCGCGGCGATACGCACGACCGCCGGCGCTTCGGCCTCGGCGGAGCGCCCGGCGCGCGGCCGCGCGCGGCCGAATGAGGAGGCAAATTTAGGTTTCATTTCACAACTTCTATTTTCAACGGCTCGTTCGGCCTTACGTCATTGATCAGAGTAATGCGCGCGCCATCGATGGCCAGCGCCATCAGCCACGCCCTTAATTCCTCCGCCTGCAACAGCGGATCCTGTCCGTAACCGTGATGGATCACGAGCCGCGACGCGGGCTGGGCCAGATACCGTTCCAGCGCCTGCTTCACCGCCGGCTGCTCGATCACTGCGCGCGCGCTGCGCGGCCGGTCCCACAGCGCGGGCGCCAACGTAAAAATTTCTTCCGCGCGCGCTGTCGCCGCGGCCACCGCGCACAACAGAGCTAATGCTAACACGCGACTCAATCCGATCTCCCCGGGACAAACGGACTGTTGGCCTCTTTCGACTGCTCAGACTCGACTTTCGACACCTGCGGATCAGCCCAGGTTCCGGCGATGTTGTATTCATAGGCCGCGATCTTGTCGATCGGGTCCTTCAACAGCTTCTGCGCGATAAACGTGGCGATACCCGCGATTGGGCCGCCGATCAGGGCACCGGCCACCGACAGGCTGTCGCTCATGCTGGGAAACACCTTGACGCGCAATTTTTGGGTTTCCCGCG
The DNA here is from genome assembly GCA_043759115.1 of Betaproteobacteria bacterium. GTDB lineage: Bacteria > Pseudomonadota > Gammaproteobacteria > Burkholderiales > SG8-41 > PALSA-1004. Next base: position 4,886 of record JAYVME010000127.1, read on the forward strand.
CCAGATCGACATCCCCGCTCATCTGGATACGCACGGCGGGCCCCTGGATACGCAGATTCTCGGTGTTGGCGACGCCGCGGTTAACCTTGACCGTACCGACGATTTCATCGAAGGCCAGCCCTTCGCTGAAAATGTCGCGAAAATCGAGCGACAGGCGCCGCGGCAACGACTGCAGGCTTAACACGCCCAACAGCTTGCCGATACCGGGGTCGAGCTTGACGAACTGTCCCTTGTTAGCTTCGAGCACAAAGTTGCCCGACAGCGTCGCATAATCGAGTTCGCCCGGATTGCCCGCCCATGACAGGGCCCCTTCGAGCTTCGCGGTGCCGCGCCTGACGCCCTCCGGTTGGCCAAGCCGTACCAGCAGCTTGCCAATATCGTTGACGTCGAGCCGGACATTAACCATGGTGCGCGGTTGTGTCAGCCAGCCCTGCCACGCGCCTTCCACGTTCAATGTCGCGTCAGAATTGGTGACGCGCAGCCGTTCGAGTTTCCAGTCGCGCCCGTCGGGAACCGCGGTGACCTCGAGCCTGCCGAGGCTCACCTGCCGGAGCTGGAAGTTTTCAGCAACAATATCCAGCGCCGGCAACTCGAGCAGTTGCTCTTTTTCGGTCACCGGCAGCACGCGATCCGGTGTCGCCGCCGGAATAACCAGGTTTTTCATGCGCGCC
>JAYVME010000128.1:0-5553 GCA_043759115.1 Betaproteobacteria bacterium
CGCCTTCGAGGGCTCGCCGTTAGCACGCGAAAACGATCCAGCGTCTTTCCGGATTTGCCTACGATGGATTCCATATACCCGGGTTTCGAATCGGATAACGGGTTCGGGCTTTTTGTGCCAACCGGCACGTCAAAAGAGATCGTCGCGCGGCTGCACTCTTTGGCGTTGGAGGCGCTGAAGACCCCGGAGATGCGCGATATCATCGCGAAGGACGGTGGAGACGTCGTTGGCAGCACGCCGGAAGAACTCGGGTCGCACCTGCGCAGCGAGGTGACGCGCTACGCGAAAGTGATCAAGGCAGCGAACATAACGGCCGAGTGAGGGATAGTCCGGTGGCGCGGACGTTTGCGCCAAAGCAAGCGCCACGCAAGTTGGCGACATATGATGGTTTGTGCTATTAACGTTCTTCCGTTTTAGAAGAGCATCCGCAATGCCCGACTCCAAAGATAAATCGCTTACCGCCTACGTCGCCGAATTCATCACGCGCACGCGCAGCAAAGACATTCCTGCCGATGTAATGCATCTCGGCAAACGCTCGATCCTCGACGGCATCGGCCTCGCGCTCGCGGGCAGCGTCGCAGAGTCCGGACATATCGTGCGCAAGCATCTGCAGTCGCTGGGCTGCAACGTGGCGAAAGGCTGCACCGTCATCGGCAGCAGCATGAAAATGCCGCCGCGCTTCGCGGCGTTTGCCAACGGAGTAGCAATACACGCCGACGACTATGACGACACCCAGCTGGCCGTCGCCAAAGACCGCGTCTATGGACTCCTCACGCATCCGACGGCGCCGGCGCTGCCGCCGGTGCTGGCGATCGGCGAGCGTGATGGACGTTCCGGCCGCGACGTACTCACTGCGTATCAAATCGCGGTCGAGGTCGAGACAAAAATTTCCGAAGCGATGAACCCGCGTCATTACCAGGATGGTTTTCACAGCACCGCAACCGTCGGCACTATCGCCGCCGGCGCGGGTGTCGCGCAGTTGCTCGGCTTCAATATCGAGCAAACGCGGCGCACGTTGAGCATCGCCGCCAGCCAGGCCGCGGGACTGCGCGAGAATTTCGGCACCATGATGAAACCGTTTCACGCGGGACACGCGTGCGAAAGCGGCGTGGTCGCTGCCGAGTTCGCGCAACTCGGTTTCACCGCCACGCCCATCATTCTCGAAGCCGGACGCGGTTTCTTCAAAGCCGCAGGCGGCGGTTACGATCCGCAATCAATCGAGGGCAAGCTCGGCAATCCGTGGACCTTTGCTTTTCCCGGCGTATCGATCAAACCGCATCCGAGCGGCTCCCTCACCCATCCGGGCATGGGCTTGATGCTCGACCTTATTGTCCAGCACGACATCAAGCCGGCACAGATCAGGAAAGTTGCAATAGGCGTGAACCGCCAGAACGTCAACGCGCTAATCCACAACCGGCCAACCAACGAACTACAGGCCAAGTTCAGCATGCAGTTCTGCATGGCGATCCTTATCCTGCGGCGTAAGGCGGGACTCGCGGAATTCACCGATGGGGTCGTCAACCGCCGCGACGTGAAAGCGATGATAGAAAAAATCGACTACGGCGTGCACCCGGTGGCGGAAGCGGCGGGCTACGAGAAGATGACGACCCTCATCGATATCGAGCTCACTGACGGCCGCAAGATCAGCGGCAGCGCCGATTTCGGCAAAGGCAGTCCCGCCAATCCGATGAGCGACGAAGAACTCGCGAACAAATTCCGCGAGTGCGCGGCGTGGGGCAAATTGCCCGCCGCGAGCGCGGAGAAAGTCATCGGCCTGGTGCTCGGTCTGGAGAAGCTCAAGAACATCCGCGAACTGACCAAACTATTGCAAACCCCCGCGCGCGCGCCGCAGAAAACCCGGCGCGCCGGCGCCAAAAAGTAACGCCGGCAACCCACCCGAAAAGAGAGTCCATGAATACGCTGCCCCGCATAGGCCTGATGCTCGGCGACATGACCGGCATCGGCCCTGAAATCAACGCCATCAGCTTCGCACCGCTCAACAAGGGCGTGACGGTGACCGCGAGTCTCAAAACGGTGTTTACGACGCCCGCGCACGGCACCGCATTCGACATCGTCGGTCAGGGCAAAGCCGACACCGGCGCGCTGGAACAGGCGTTGCGTATTGCAACGAAAATGGCGGCGACGAAAATGCAATAGCTCGGTGAAGTAGTGAAGCCGTGAAAGAGTGAATGAGTGCACCCCTTCACCCTTCACCCTTCACCCTTCACCCTTCACCCTTCACCCTTCACTTTTTCATACCGCAGCCGCGATCGCATCCCCCATCGCGCTCGTCGTCGCTTTGCCGCCCAGATCACCCGTCAGCACTTTACGCTCGCGGATCACGCGATCGATCGCCTTGTCCATCAGTTGCGCCGCTTCCACCGCTTTGGGCTCAGCGTGCTTGCGGCCGAGCCATTCGAGCAGCATCTGGCCCGACACTATCATCGCGTAAGGATTGGCGATGTTCTTGCCCGCGATATCAGGCGCGGAGCCGTGCGTCGCCTGCGCCATCGCGCGATCGGGGCCGGCCGAAAGCCCGGGCGCGAGGCCCAGACCGCCAACCAAACCAGCCGCCGCATCCGACAGAATATCGCCGAACGTGTTCGTCGTGACGACCACATCGAAATCCTGCGGCTTCATCACCAGCCGCATCGCGAAGGTATCGACCAGCACTTCGTTGTAGGCAACGTCCGGGAACTCCTTGGCGACCTTGCGGCATTCCTCGGCGAACATGCCGCAACCGAGCTTGAACACCGTATTCTTGTGCACCGCCGTCACCTTCTTGCGCGGACGCGTGCGCGCCAACTCGAACGAGGCGCGCGCCACCTTGCTCGACGCCTGGCGCGTAATCACCCGCACCGAAATCGTCATGTCGGGCGACGGCCGGAATTCTCCCGACCCTTCGAACACATTGCGGTCGGGCGGAAAGCCTTCGTTGTTCTCGCGCACGATGATGAGATCGACGTCGGGATACAGCGCCGGCAGGCCCGGCAACGATTTCGACGGACGGATGTTCGCGAACAAGTCGTAATTCTTGCGCAGGATGGGATGCGGGTTGATCGCATGCGGATTGTCTTTTGGATAAGCCTGATGCCCGATCGGGCCCAGCACCCAGCCGTCAAGCGTGAACAGCTTTTCAAGCGTGCCCGGCGGCAGCGTGTAACCCAGCTGGTCGAGCGCGGTCTTGCCGATCGGCATCGGGAACCATTCGATTGCGAGGCCGGCCTTATGCGCGGCCGCTTTCATCACCTTGATGGTTTCCGGCACGACCTCGAGTCCGATGTCGTCGCCCTCCAGTATGCCGATCTTCAATGCACGATTCATTGCCACGCTCCTTGATTTTCCCGGTCGCGCCGGCCGCGGCGCGACCGGTATAATAGTCGAAACCAACAAACGAGGAACACCTCATGATGATTGCCGCTCCTGTCTTGATCCCCATTGCGTTCGCGCTTGCCACTCTGCACGGCGCCGCACATGCCGCGGAATATCCGACCAAACCGATCCGCATGATCGTCGGCTTCGCGCCCGGCGGCGGTACCGACACCACGGCGCGCGCAATCTCGGCCAAACTCGGCGACCTGCTCGGCCACCAGGTAATCGTCGACAATCGCGCCGGCGCGACCGGCAATATAGCAACCGACCTGGTCGCCAAAGCCACCCCCGACGGCTATACGCTTTTGTTAGGTACCATCGCCGCGCTCGCCATCAATCCGAGCCTCTACCGCACCAAGCTGCCGTTCGATTCGATCAAGGATTTCGCGCCCATCATCCAGGCGGTGGATTCGACCAACATCCTGTCGCTGCACCCCTCGGTGCCGGCAGGCACGGTCAAGGAACTCATCGCGCTCGCCAAGACCAAATCGCTTAACTACGGCTCGTCGGGCGTGGGCGGTACCGGCCACCTCGCCGGCGAGTTATTCAACACCATGGCCGGCGTGAAAATGACGCACGTGCCGTACAAGGGTGGCGGGCCGGCGATGATCGATCTGGTCGGCGGTCAGGTGCAGTTGGTATATGCGACCGCGGCAAGCGCGGTGCCGCAGATCAAGGCCGGCAAGATCAAAGGCCTCGCGGTAACGACCGCCAAGCGCTCGGCGTTGATGCCGAACATTCCGACCATCGCGGAATCGGGCCTGCCCGGTTTCGAAGCCAATAACTGGTACGGATTGCTCGCGCCGGCGAACACCCCGCGCGCCATCGTCATGCGCCTGAATACCGAAGTCGCCAAGGTGCTGATGATGCCCGACGTCAAGAATTTCCTGTTCAACCAGGGCCTCGATCCGGCGCCCGGCACGCCCGAGCAATTCGGCGCCTATATCAAAGCGGAAATGGCGAAGTGGGCCAAAGTAGTCAAGGATTCTGGCGCGCGGGCGGACTGATGCGACTCATCGCCCTCCTGCTCGCCAGTCTCGCAGCGGCCTTCGCGACGGCCGCTGACTTCCCAACCAAGCCGCTGCGGATCATCATCGGCTTTCCACCGGGAGGCGCGACTGATCTGGTGGCGCGTTTGCTATCGCCCAAACTTGCCGACGCATTCAAGCAGCAGGTGATCGTGGATAACCGGCCGGGCGCGAATGGAGTTATCGCCTCCGAACTCACCGCCAAGGCGGCGCCGGACGGCTACACCATGCACCTCGGCACGCTGGCCGCCCTGGTGATCACACCGGCAATCACCCAGGTGCCGTATGACCCGTTCAAGGACTTCTCGCCGATCGGCCGCACGGTGGCATTGCAGAACATTTTCATCGCCCATCCCACGCTGCCCGTCACGAACATCAAAGAGTTGATCGCGCTCGCCCGTGCGCGTCCGGGCACGCTGAATTATGCGAGTTCCGGCACCGGCAGCACCGGCCACCTGTCGGGCGAGCTATTGAAGACGATGGCGAAAATCGACATGACGCATATTCCGTATAAGGGCGGCGGGCCGGCATTGACCGATCTCCTCGGCGGGCAGGTCGAACTATTCATTGCGATCATCTCAACCGCCATACCCCACGTAAAAGCGGGCAAGGCCCGCGCGCTTGCGGTAACTGGCGACAAGCGGGCGGCAGCCCTGCCTGACGTGCCTACCGTCGACGAGAGCGGCGTCAAGGGCTATGAATCGACCAATTGGTACTGCATGCTGGGACCGGCAAACCTGCCCAAGCCGATAGTCGAGCGCTGGCACAAGGAAATGACAGCCGCGCTCAATGCACCCGAGATCAAGCAGGCCCTGTTTGACCGCGGTATCGATGCGGCGCCGACAACTCCCGCGGAATTCACGACCTACCTCAAGAGCGAGACTGCCAAATGGACCCGGGTGGTCAAGGCTTCCAACATCAAGCCCGACTAAGAATGCGACGCGTGCAGTTGCCGCGCCGCGTTGATTGCCCGGCCCCGCCGCCTACGCGATCGGAAAATCAGCGCGCGCCGACCACTCATGCCATGAGCCGATGAAATTGCGCACGCCCGGCACACCGGCATATTTCAGCGCGTAGTAGGTATTGGCCGACCGCGCGCCACGGTGGCAGTAGGTGGCTATCTCGTTGCGCGGATTGATGCCGTGCTGCTCGA
>JAYVME010000129.1:0-5543 GCA_043759115.1 Betaproteobacteria bacterium
GCCATTGCAAGCATCAAGGTTTTCATGGTTCCTCCTGTCGGTTCGAATCGGGACAAATTTTTCGCACAGCATAACCAGCCCGCACGCGGATGGCTATGCGTTTTTCAAGGCTTCACGTTCCCCATCGCTCAATCCGTCCGCCGTTCAATTTCACGCGGTCGCCGATCTGCAGGTTGGAAGCGCCGTCTTTTTGCGCCAGCCGGTAATCGCCGTCGTCCATGCGCACCGTGAATTCGTAACGCGTGCTGTTGATGCGGTTCTGCCATTCGCGGTTGCCGACCGAGCCCGCGAAGGAATCGGCTTTGTTGCGCCCGGGGCCCATCGGTATATAGATTACGAGCCCGATGGGTTCGTTGGGGCTCAGGCCGGGGGTCGCGCCTTCGCGGGGCCGCTGAATTTCGCGGACCGAGTTGATGACTCCGCATTCCTTGCAGCGCATGACGACGCTGACGCCGCCGTCCGGAATCGGCGTCGTGCCCGCGGGCTGCGCGAGCGCCTGCGGCAGGGCCGCCAGCGACAGGAGTGCCGCGGCAGCGGCCGGCGCGGCAAAAAGGCGGCGCGGCACGGCGCCTACTCCGGAACCTGTTGCAGATAGTACAGCGCGGAGAGCAACAGGCTCGGCGGCCCGTACGGTCCAAGCCAGCGGTCGTACACGCGGTTGATTTCAGTTGAACGGAAAACTTCGGCCAGCGCACGGTTGACCGCGAGCCGGAAGCCCGCGTCATCGCGCGGCAGCGCGAGCGCATAAGGCTCGACCGAGAAATCCTCGTCGATGAGCCGCAGCGGCTTCGGCGACTTGATCGACGTCAGCGCGTTCATCAGCAGAAAACGATCGGATGCAAACGCGTCCGCCCGTCCCTCGGTGAGCAGAGCGAGCCCCTGCTCGCGGCTGTCGACCTTGATCACTTCCGCTTTCACCTTGTCTCTGGCGAGCGCCGTGGCGAGCGCGCTATCGGTCGTGGTGTCGCGAATGACCGCGATGCGTTTGCCGCCGGTGTCGGTTATGCGCTTGATGCCGGAGTCGGCCGCCGCCAACAGGCTGGCGCCGTCGACGAAAGTCATCAGGCTGAAGTCCACCAGTTTCTGGCGCGCGAACGACCACGTCGTGGTGCCGCACTCGATGTCGATACGCCCGGCGCGAACCGCTTCGATGCGCTCCCCCAGGCCGAGCGAGACCCAAGTCGTCTTCAGTTGCGCGAGCCCCAACTGGCGCTGGATACCGGCGGCGATGCGCTGGCACAGATCGACCGAATAACCCTGCGGGGATTTGTCCGGTCCGATGGACGAGAACGGCGCGGAGGTCTCAAAGTAGCCCATGCGAATCTGGCCGGTGGCCTTGATCCGGGCGAGCGTGTCGGCGGCGGCGGCCTGCCCGCAGCACATCAATAGCAGTAAAGCGAACGATGCGAATCTCATTGCTGAGTTCTCCATGGGGTGCAGGGGGGAGATTACCGTAAATTTTGCGTTCCCGGTGGTCTGGAGAGACGAAGAAGCGGGATAGACGATAGACGGGTCTTAAGAAACTCGCGAGATGTAGAAGCAGGATAGACGCTAGACGGATTTCCCCACTCTCGTCTCTCGCCTGGCGTCTCTCCTCGTTTTTATAGTGAGAACATCATCGAGCGCTTGACGGTAGTGCGAGCGAGGCGGAAGCTGCGGCAGAGATTCCCGTCCCGCCCTGTTTAATTGAAAAAATGCCGCTCTCAAGCTGGATTCACGCGCTGGTCGCTGCCGGGCTCCTCGGTTGCGCCCTTACCGCGCGGGCCATCGACGACCGCGCCGATACGGTGCAGGGCCGCGCGCCGCAGGAACAGATCTCCTACAAATTTATTCCGACCTACTATCGCACGACCAATGTGACGCCGGCCTACGATCTGAATTTGCGCGGCAACCGCCGCGCGCATACGGCGTGGGTCGGCTACTACCAGCGCTCGGATGAATTCCAGCAACTGCGGCTCGGCTACGAAAATACACTGGAGCTGCCGTTCGGCCGGCTGGTACCGTCGCTGCAATATGCAACGCGCGGGTTTCTCGGCGGCAGCCTGACCGCCGAGGTCGGCGATCGCTACTTCGGTCTGGTCGGCTTCGGTCGCACCAACCTCAAGGATTACTTCAATCTGAACTTCGACCCCAACGACATGGTGCTGTTCGGCGCCGGTACGCGCGCGCTGCCCAACACCACGCTGTCGCTGTTCCAGATCAGGGACGACCGGCTCGGCACCGGCCAGCGTGTTACGCACGCGGTGGCGCGCCTCAAGCCCGACGACAAAACGCGCTGGACGGTGGACGTGTTCTACAAAGAGGGCCGCGCGGATTCGGATCCAACCAGCCCGTGGGTGCACGGCACCGGGGTGACGCTGACCTGGGATTACGGCCGTTATTTCGCGCGGGTCGCGGGCGATCCGTATGTGAATTTCTCAAACAACCATATGGTGCGGGTCGCGGTGGGTTTGCGGTTTTGATTCCCTGGGGGCTGGTCACTTTTCTTGCGCGGCCATGAAACAGCGCGGTTTTCGGATCCTGAATCCCGAATCCCGAATCCTGCTTCTAATCCACTTTAATCCCCGTCGCCGTTGACGATCTTGCTGAATGTCGCGACGCCGTCGTGCCGCATGCCTCAGCCGGCCTGGCGCTACAATAGCCGTATCCACTGCGGAGGATTGCGAATATGCGGACGAAATGGATTTCTGTTGCAGGCGCATGCGCGATTGCGTTCGGCGCAGCGCATGCGCTTGCCGAGACGTTTCCAACCAAGCCCGTGCGCATGATCGTTCCGTACGCCGCCGGCGGCGGCGCGGACATCGTCGGGCGGCTGGTCGCGCAGAGGCTTGGCGATGGTTGGGGGCAGACCGTGGTGGTCGACAACCGGCCGGGCGCGGGCGGCAACATCGGGACTGAAATCGTCGCGCGCGCGCCCGCGGACGGTTACACGCTGCTGCTGGTCGGACCCAATCACACGGTCAACATCAGCCTTTACAGCAAGATCCCGTACGATCCGGTCAAGGATTTCGCGCCGATTTCGTTGGTTACCTCCGCGCCTTACCTGCTCTTGGTGAATCCGTCCGTCGGCGTGAACACCGTCGCGGACCTCATCGCGCTGGCGAAGGCGCGGCCCGGCAAGATTCTTTACGCGTCGGCGGGCAACGGCACCGCGGGGCATCTGGGCATGGAACTCATCAAAACGATGGCCGGCATCGACATGGTGCATATCCCGTACAAGGGCAGCCCGCCGGCGCTCACCGATCTGCTCGCGGGCCAGGTGTCGGCCGCTTTCGATAACGTGCTGTCGTCGGCGCCGCACGTCAAGGCGGGTAAGCTGCGGGCGATCGCGGTGAGCACGCTCAAGCGCTCGTCCGCGATGCCCGAGGTGCCGACGGTGGCGGAATCCGGTCTGCCCGGATTCGAGGTCGCAGTGTGGCAGGGCATCTTGGCGCCGGCGGGAACGCCCAAGCCGACCGTCGATACGCTGCACGCGGCCATCATTGCCGCGCTCGCTCGTCCGGACATGAAGGAGCGCATGGCGGCGAACGGGACGGACATCATCGGCAATTCGCCGGCGGAATTCGCCGCGTTCATCAAGTCCGACATCGTGAAATGGGCGAAGATCGTCAAGAACTCGGGCGCGCGCGTTGACTGAACGGAACCAGAGCGTCGCGCCGGCATACTTAAAAACTCTCGCCGACTTCGCCTGCGCGACCCGGATTGAAGATATTGCTCCGCGCGCGATCGAGCGCACGCGCTGGGTCATCGCCGACTGCCTGCCGGTCATTGCCGCCGGCATGCAAACGGACGAAATGCGCGCATTCGTCGCGAATCACCTCGCCAACGCGGCCGCCGGCAACGCGTGGATCATAGGCGCGCGCAGACGCGGCGGCGCGCTCGACGCGGCGCTGTTGAACGGCACTGCGGGCACCTGGCTCGAACTCGACGAAGGCAGCACTCTCGCCAAGGGGCATCCGGGCATACAGATCGTGCCCGCGGCGCTCGCCGTGGCGCAGGAGCGCAGGTTGCCGGGCGCGGCGTTGCTGACGGCGGTGGCCGTCGGTTACGAGATTTCTTCGCGCATCAACCGCGCTGCGCGCGTGCGCGAAATCATCCATCCGCACGGCACGTTCGGTGTCATCGGCGCCGCGGTTGCGGTCGGGCGGCTGCTGGATTTCGCGCCGGCGCAGATGCTCACGCTCTTGAACGTGGCGGGTTCCATGCCCATGGCGTCGAGTTACCGCACGCTTGCCGACGGCGCGACGGTGCGCAATATCTACACCGGGCACAGCGGCTACATGGGCCAGATCGCGGCGCGGCTGGTGCAAAGCGGATTCTCCGGCGAGCGCGACGGCGTGGCGACGACGTTCGGCGAAATTCTCGGGGAGCAATTCGACCGCGATTCGGTGCTGTCGGAACTGGGCAGCGAATGGATGGTGGCCGACGGCTATTTCAAGCTGCATCCCACCGCGCGTTCGATCCAGACCGCGATCGATGCGCTCGAAGACTTGATGGCTAACGCGCCGGCGGGCGGCATCGATCCGGCGCGAATTTCGCGCATCACGGTCGACACCTATCGGCTGGCGGCGAGCAAAGCGCAGAAAAACGTGACCAACAGCTTCGGCGCCAAGTTTTCCATCCCGTTCGCGGTTGCCACCATACTTCATCACGGCCGCTCGAGCCTGGAGAGTTTCAGCGATGCGGCGGTGGCGAACCCGGCGATCCGCGACCTTGCGTTGCGCGTCGAAATCACGGAGAACGCCGCCTACACCGCCGCGTATCCGCGGCAGCAGATTTGCGATCTCGAAGTTTTCTGCGACGACGGCACAACGCTGCGCGGGCGCTGCACGACGACCAAGGGCGAGCCGGACAACCCGGTAACCGAGGCGGAACTCCTGAAGAAATTTCACGAACTCGGAGATCCGGTGTGGGGCAGGGAACTCACGGAAAAACTGTGCGCAACGTTTTGCAAACTCGACAGCGTGCGCGACATGGGCGCCGTCGCCGATCAGTACCTGCTATGAGAGGGCGAGCCCCGTCACCGTGATGATGCTTGCGCCGCCGCCGCGCGAATGGCAGTGCGGTTTTCTAATCCCGAATCCTGAATCCTGCTTCACCCCGTCACGGTCCTACTCCTGCTTGATGTTCCCTTCCGCCAGGACTTTCGCCCACTTGTCGAATTCCGCAATAACATCTGCCCGTAGTGCCTCGGGCGTGCTGCCGCTGACTTCAATGCCGATTGCCGCCAGCCTGGCCCGTAGATCGGGCTGTTCCAGCACCACGATCGCCTCGCGATTGAGGCGCGCGACGATCTCTTTCGGCGTGCGGGCCGGCGCGAACAGCGCGTAGTCCGTGTTCGACTGAAATCCGGGCAAGCCTGCTTCGATCATGGTCGGCACGTCCGGCAATTGGGCCGATCGCTTGAGGCTCGCGACGGCGAGCGGGCGCAGACGGCCCGATTTAATGTGAGGCAGATGCGCCGGCATGCTGTCGAGCGCCATGGATACGCGTCCTTCGATCAGGTCGGGCAGCAGCAGCGCCGACCCTTTGTACGGCACGTG
>JAYVME010000130.1:0-5537 GCA_043759115.1 Betaproteobacteria bacterium
GCGCGCATCTGTAGCTACGAGTGCACCTTCTGCGCCGACTGCGTCGCCACGGTGTTGGGCAACGTCTGCCCCAATTGCGGCGGTGGCTTTTGGCCCAGACCAATCCGGCCAACCTTGAACTGGAAAGGCGACAATTTTCTTGGCAAGAACCCCGCGAGCAATACGGTTAGACACCGGCCGGTCGATCCGGATGCGCATGCGCGGTTCGCGGCGGAGATCAGAAGCACACCGCCGGAGAAACGGTAGCCATTCGTCTTTCCCACGCAGGCGGGAATCCGGGGGTTCCTGCGCTGGGAATCCCCGCAGACGACCTATTTCAGCGTTTTTGCTGAACAAACGTATCGGTTCCGAGCGGAAACGCATAGCGGCTTGGGCGAACCTCTCATGCTCGGTCAATCCCACGGTCATTGACTGATCGCAAACTATTTTTCGGTATGAGCGCAAAGGCAATAACGTTCAGTGGATAATGCGGATGAAGAGAGATCGAAGTCACAAGAAATCCATGACCGACCAGATCCGAAGCTGATAGCAAAAAATGGGGTGGCAAGCCAAACAACCGAACATTCGTTAGGGAGTTGACATGCACCAATCTAACTATGCAGCGAACCAACAGCCACGCTCTGTTCCCGATATTCCTGCGACACTGAATTCGTGGCAAACAGGTATTCACCGAGACATAGCTTTTCAATACGGGTGGCCCAAAGCGAGGATAGGCAAGTCTTGGCTCGCGCTAGTTACCGCGTTACTCGGATTAGGCAGCGCTTCTGCACTTGCGGAGCCTGCGCCGAAGAGCCTCGATCAGGCGCTGACCAGCACACTGGCGTTGGGTGGACCCGACGGATGTTCCAGCGCATTCGGAATCCGTGGTGTTGATGCGGCGAACGGCTTTTCCCAATCTGATCACGACCATGCACTTACTGCCCTGCGCGACAACAAGCAGCTTGGAAATGAACTCACGGCAATATGCGGGTCGAGCGCGGTCGCTTCAGCCGCAGCGCTGGGCGGCAGCCTGGGTTCGCTGCAGACGACCAAAACCGTCTCGCAGTTCCATCTCGTACGGCGCAGGGTTGACAGCCGCCTCGGCCTGCGCGGCGAGGGCTTCGGGCTGGATGGGTCGCTGTTGCTCGCGGAACTCGACGCGCCATACAGAACAACGCTGACGGACGTATCAGGACCTGACCTTGCCCCCCAAAGCCGGTTCGCAGTATTTACCCAGATCGACTACGAACGGCGTAATCGCGTGACGACCCCGCTTGAGGGCGGTTACAAGGCCAACATTTCCGGCGGTCTGATCGGGGTCGACTACATGACGCCGAGCGATATCCTCGTCGGCGCCTGGTTGGGCTACGGCAACACGAATGCCGACTATCGCAGCGTGAGTCCGCTGATCAGCAACGGTACCCCACCCAATCTCACTCCGGCGCTATTGGCTGATATCTGCAATATTGGGCCCGGCGGAGGATTCGACAATAAAGACCTCAAGCTTGGCGGCTTCGCGGGCACCCGCATTGGCAGTGGCTTCGCCGACGTCGCGCTGCAATACAACCGTCGTCATAGCGACTATCACCGCAACACCTGCGCGATTGAAATCAAAAGTACGGATGAGGCGATCACGCCGGACCCCCTTTCCTATTCCGGCTGGAGAAATGGCGGACAAGTACTCGATGACATCTACGCCGGCACCATCTCCGGCCGGACCAGACTGACCGAGTGGAGTCTCTCGACCCGAGCGGGCTATGACTTCGGCGATGATCGTTTGCTCTGGGGACCTCGCCTTTCCATCACCTATCAAAAATCCATGATCGACGCATTTACCGAAACCGGTCAAACCAGCGTGACGAATGAGGTGAGATCCAATACACCGGTTACGGCTGGTGATCCCCTCGGCCTGACCACCACCCGCGCACCCGGCCGACCCACCGGCCTCGAACTCACCTACGACAAGCAGGACCGAAGTTCGCTGCAGTCGAATCTGCAACTCGTGGCGGCCTACCGTTTCGATACGGCGTACGGTCCCTTTATTCCCCGCGCCTCGGCCTCCTGGATCCATGAATTCAGGGGAAAACGCCAGTTGGTCAATGTTCACATGGCGCAGGATCATCGCGCCTCGCCAACCCAGTTCAGTTTCACCACGGACTCCGTCGACAAGGACAAAGGCGTGATCGCCTTGGGCGTCACTGCCTTGATCAACGCGCAGATCGTTGCGGACTTCGAGGTCGCACATCTCGTCGCGGACCGCCAATTCCATTCAACCACACTCACCGCACAGGTACGCTGGAAGTTTTGACCTCTGCGGTGGTCAGCGATGAAATACGCGGCTTTCATCTCCTATTCGAGCATCGACCGCGCGATGGGAGAGCAGGTACAGCGGGCGCTCGAATCGTATGTTGTCCCCGCGCCGCTGCGCGGTCAGGATTTCGGACGCGGTCCGGTGCCCAAGCGCATCACGCCGATCTTCCGGGACCGCTGGGACGCCGATGCCAGCGCCGATCTCGGCGCAACCCTGCACTCAGCGCTACAGGCATCGGATGCACTGATCGTGCTGTGCAGTCCGGCGGCGGCGCGCTCGGCCTGGGTGGGCGAAGAAATCCGCGCGTTCAAACGCAGCGGTAAGCAGGAGCGGATTTTTTCGGTACTGATTGGCGGTGTCCCAGATCGATTTGATTCTGACCATCACCCCCAAGGCGCGTTTCCCCCGGCGCTGTTCGAGCGCCTGGACGAGGCGGGTGCCGAGTACCTGGCAGAAGATCACGAGCCGCTCGCGCCGGATGCGCGTCCCGAAGGGGATGGCTTGCACTTTACTGTTCTCAAGCTGGTCGCCGCGCTTACCGCCATCCCCCTTACCACGCTCACACAACGCCAGGCTGAAGCCGAGCGGCGGGAACGCAATATCGCGCGCTGGATAGCGGGCGTGATGACCGTGCTTGCGCTAGGCGTGGCGGTTAGCGCGTGGATGTCGTGGCGCGCCAGCGTCGTGGCGCGCATGCGGCTGGAGAACGCCGTGGAAATGGCGGCGCGGCGGGTGGACGACGCGGCAGGTTTTCAGGACCGCTATGGCGTCCCGAGCAAGGTCATCCATGAGCTGTTGGACGGCGCGAAGAAGGATTTCGAGGAACTCACGCAGGATGCGTCAGAGACCCCCACGTTGGGGCTGCAGCGCGCGCGGCTTGATCGCTTGTTGGCACAACTCTATGAGTCGGTGGGTGACGGCACGCAGCACGAGGCGATGGCATCTCGCGCCTTCGACCACCTACAAGCGATCCCCACCGAACGCCGGATTGATGCGCCCAGCACTTGGTTCGCACGCCTGCCAACCGCGCGCGGCGTCAAAACAGAACGGGCTTTGGCGCAGGAAGCTCTCGGCCAAGCAAAAGCCGCGCGCGGCGATTCTTCCGGCGCCCGATCCGCATTTCAGTCCATGGCGCGCGGCGCCGACGAACTCGTGACTTTCTCTGCCGACGCCAACGCACCTATCCTGGCTGCTAACGCGCGTTCTCATCTGTCCCGTCTCTCGTATGAGTCAGCAGATATTGAGACGGCATTGCGCGAACTTCGCAGCGCCGAAAAGATTTTGTCTTCCCATCCGTCAACACCTGAAATCGCCGGCGAGCTCGCCAAGACCCGGTCTGATGAAGCGGAAATGCTGCTCGAACTCGGCAGACACACTGAAGCGCTCGCACAGCAACGGTCGGCGGTAGAAACGCTTGAGCACATACCCAACCCGACACCCGGAATCCGGCGCCTGTTGGCGGCAACGCTTGCCCGCCGCGGTGACATGCGTTGGGCTGCACTGCGCGATCTGAATGGTGCTCGCACTGACTACATGAAAGCGCAATCGCTGTTCGAGGATCTGCTGGCCGAAGATGAAGCACGCACCGACATCAAGCGCGACCTTTCCCTGGCGCGCGAGCGCGCGGGCGATGCACTTCTGCAAGCCGGTGATATTGCCGGCGCGGAAAAGGCGTTCATCGCCTGCTTGAACCTGCGTCGTGAACTGGTGGCCCATGATCGATCCAACTCGGAATGGCGTCGAGACCTATCGGTCGCTTTGGAGCGCATGGGGGACGTATCCTCGTTGCAGGGTCGGCATGAAGCGGCAAGAACTGCCTTCAGTGAAGCGCTCAGCTTGCGAGAGGCCGCCCTTAACGCTGCTGCAACCGACATCGTAGCGACACGTGATCTTGCAGTCGTGTGGATGCGGTTAGGGAAAGCGCTTGCCAATGCGCATACACCACTTTCGGAAATCGACGCCGCCTATGCAAAGGCTATCAGTCTGTTATCGCCACTGGTCGAGAAAGCGTCCGCCGAGAGCCGGTGGAGAAGGGATTTGGCGGTGGCCTACGCCGAGCGCGGCGAAGCGCGCCGCCACGCCGGAAAGATATCCGGCGCAGGCTCTGATATCAGGGCGGCATTGGATCTGATCACAGGGCTACGTGAGACGGAACCGAATGACGCTCAGCTCGCGCAAGATGAAGCATGGCTCAGGAAACAATTGATACGCTGAAGAAGCTATCGCCGGTGAACACAGAAAGGTACTGTGATGCTTGAACTCAGACCAAGCTGCGAACACTGCAACAAGCCGCTGCCGCCGGATTCGCCCGAAGCACGCATCTGCAGCTACGAGTACACCTTCTGCGCCGATTGTGTCGCCACGGTGCTGGGCAACGTCTGCCCCAACTATGGTGGCGGCTTCGTGCCCCGGCCGATCCGGCCATCAAGGAACTGGAAGGGTGACAACTATCTCGGCAAGGACCCGGCGAGCACCACGGTCCGGCACCGGCCGGTGGATGCGGAGGAGCATGCGAGATTCGCGGCGGCGATCAAAACGATTCAACCGGAGAAACGATAGCGCCGCCGCATGCTTGATGGTCCGGGTTGGAGGTACCGCCCGTTCGACCTGATGGCTAGCCGTACATCCGGATCACCATCGGCCAGATGATCGGCCAAATAATCGGCTAATTACGATGGTAATTTCACTTATTTTTGTTTAATCCCATCAGCTTATGGGATCAACATCATCGGCCAAAAGCGATGCCCTGATCGAGAGCGTTCAGCGCATCGACCGACACCGAAGATCAGCAGTCAGAGACTGCTGAATTCCGATTCAGGCCGCCAGTTTTGCGCTCGCCAGTCTATTCAGGCTGACACCCTGTTCGGCGGCCTCTGTCGCCAGGGCGCGATGCAGGTGCGGCGGAATGCGAACGCGAAACTCGCCGCTGTAGTGTTTCTCCGCCAACGGGACGGGAACGGTTTCGCCAGCGGCTTGCATGTCGGCCACCGCCTCGGATACGACCCGTCTAATTCCCTTCAGCGCGGCTTCCGGCGTTTTCGACAGCCATGACAGCGACGGAAACTCGGCGCACAGGCCGACATGTTCGCCGTCCTCGGCCGACCAGGTAACGCGATAGGTGTAGTGATCAACGCTCATTACGCAGTCCTTCCAGTTTGTCGATTGCAAGCAGCACCTGCCTGACCTGATACGCCTTGGCCTTGCCTTTGTCGTCCTGGATATTGATCCGTGGATCGCCCACCCAGGG
>JAYVME010000131.1:0-5533 GCA_043759115.1 Betaproteobacteria bacterium
CGGCGCGCGCACCGCGGCGATCATGAAAGTGCACGCGAGCAATTACGCGATCCAGGGCTTCACCGCCAGCGTGCCTGAAACCGAGCTCGCCGCGATTGCGCATCAAGCGGCGCTGCCGTTCATCAACGATCTGGGCAGCGGCATGCTGATCGACCTCGAAGCCTACGGCCTGCCGCACGAACCGACGCCGCGCGAAGCGATATCCGACGGCGCCGATATCGTCACCTTCAGCGGCGACAAGCTGCTCGGCGGACCGCAGTGCGGGCTGATCGTTGGCCGCCAGGACCTGATCGCGAAAATCCGTAAAAATCCGATGAAGCGCGCACTGCGTGTCGACAAGGTGCGGCTCGCCGCCCTCGAAGCAGTGTTGCGCTTGTATGCAGACCCCGTGCGTCTCGCGCGCGAGCTGCCGACATTGCGACTGCTCACTCGTGCGCAATCCGATATCGAGGCGCAGGTGCAGCGCGTGCTGCCGGCAATCGCCACCGCGGTTGCCGGTTTCGCGGATGCGAAATCAATCGCCTGTTCGAGCCAGATCGGCAGCGGTGCGCTGCCGGTGGATGCACTGCCGAGCGCCGGCATCGCGCTCACACCGCGCGCCAAGCGCAAAAGCGGCGCGGCCGACGCGCTGTCCACGGCATTCCGCGCGCTGCGGGTGCCGGTCATCGGCCACATCAAAGAGGGGTCCTTCGTCCTCGATCTGCGCTGTCTTGACGACGAAGCGGGCTTCATCGCGCAACTCCATCAACTGAAAATCTAATACCTGGCCACAGAGAACACAGAGGTCACAGAGAAAATCAACATGAAGACGACTTTTTTCCAGGTGTTTTTGCTTTGCTCTCCTCTGTGCTCTCTGTGTCCTCTGTGGCAAAGATTCCTTGATTTAGGAACCGCTGCGTGATCGTCGCCACCGCCGGCCATATCGACCATGGCAAAACCACGCTGGTTAAAGCGCTGACCGGTGTCGATACCGACCGCCTGCCGGAAGAAAAAGCGCGCGGTATTTCGATCGACCTCGGATTTGCCTATCGCAAGACGGCCGCCGGCGATGTCATAGGCTTTGTCGACGTCCCCGGACACGAGCGTTTCGTGCGCAATATGCTGGCCGGCGTGTGCGGCATCGATTACGTGATGCTGATCGTCGCCGCCGACGACGGCGTCATGCCGCAAACGGTCGAGCATCTGCACATCGTTGATCTGCTCACGGTAACGCGCGGTATCGCCATCATCACCAAGACCGACCGCGTCCCCGCGGAACGTGTCGCCGAAGTCGCGGCGCAGGTGCGCGCTTTGCTTGCGCCCACCGCACTCGCCACGATTGAAATACTGCCGGTATCGGCGATCAGCGGCGAGGGCGTCGAGACGCTGCGCGACACACTAGCAGCCGCCGCGCGCGAACACGGCAGCCGCGAACACGCCGGCCGCAATCTGCGCTACGCGATCGACCGCGTGTTCACCGTCGCCGGCAGCGGCACCGTCGTTACCGGCACCGTATTCAACGGCAGCGTCGCAGCGGGCGACAAATTGATGCTCACGCCGGGCGGCATCGAAGTGCGCGTGCGCGGCATCCAGAAAGACGGCAAAGCCGCGCAGCAGGCGATCGCCGGCGAACGCTGCGCGTTGAATCTTACCGGCGCGGATGTCGGGCAAATCCATCGCGGCGACTGGGTGGTCGCGCCAACTATTCATGCGCCGACGCAGCGCCTCGACGTGCGCCTGCAACTGCTCGCCGGCGAAACGCAGCCGCTCAAGCACTGGACGCCGGTGCATCTGCATCTCGGTACGGCGGATATCACGGCGCGCGTGGCGATCCGGCGCGGTGCCTCGATTGCTCCCGGCGCGGCGCTGCTCGTGCAATTGATCGCCGACAAGCCGCTGGCCGCGCTCAATGGCGATCGCTTTATCCTGCGCGACCAGTCCGCGATGCGCACCATCGGCGGCGGCACGGTCGTCGACCCGTTTGTAACGCCGGCACGGCGCAACGCAAAAACGCGCGCCGCCCAGCTTGCCGCGCTCGAACACGTTGATCCCGCTGCGGCGCTCACCGCGCTGCTGGCGTGCTCGCCCGCCGGGGTCGATCTCGCGCAGTTCGAGCGCGCATTCAATTTGACGGCCGAGCGCGCCGCCGCGCTCGTGCACCAACCGGACATCGCCATCGTCGGCAAGGAGCAGCGCGTCGCACTCCCGCGCGCAACCGTCGACGGCATCAAGCAAAACACGGTCGATGCACTAACGCGCTTTCACCGCGAGTCGCCGCAAGCCACGGGCATCGAAATCGCCACTCTGCGCAAGCAACTGGCGCCCGGCCTGCCAGCGGCCACGTTCACCGCCCTGCTGCGCGAACTTGGCGACGACAAAAAAATCGAAGTTGCCGGGTCACACGCGTGCTTGCCCAAGCACATCGCGACCGACAATCCCGCCGATGAGAAAATGTGGCAAGCGCTGAAGCCGCTCCTGGACAATGCGGGCTTCAATGTTCTGCCGCTACGCGAACTCGCGCCCGCGGCCAACATCAAGGAAGCCATCTTGCGGGATTTCCTGCATCGCAAGGCGCGCACCGGCGAAGTGATACGCGTCACGCCCGAGCGCTTCTATCCGCGCGCCACCCTTGCCCAGCTCGCCGCCGTCGCGCAGGTCGTCACGCAAACGGTGCCGGGCGGACAGTTTACGGCCGCGCAATTCCGTGACCGCAGCGGCGTCGGGCGCGGTCTTGCGATCGAAATCCTCGAATGCCTCGATCGGCTTGCCATCACGCAGCGTATCGGCGACGTGCGCAAAATGCGCAAGGATTTCGTGCCGATACTCGGGCCGGCCGTGGCGCCGCCCGCGCCGCCGCCGGCCAAACCGCAGGCCGCGGTCAAACCCAATCCGCAACCGGCGCGGCGCAATCCGCCGCCTCATTTCAAACGCTGAAAGGCAAACACATGGCAAATTCGAATTTTGACGTTATCGTCATCGGCGCCGGCATCGCCGGCCTCACCGCGGCGAAGTGTGCAGTGCAAAGCGGGCTCAAGACCGCCAGCATCGAAGCGCTGATGTTCGGCGGGCTCGTCGTCAACATCAATGAACTCGACGGCGGGATGTCCGGCTCGGGCACCGACCTTGCGTCGAACCTGATGATGGAGATTTCGGATCTCGGCGTCGAGAACCTGTCCGAAACCGTTGCCGCCATCGCGCGCGACGGCGACCACCTGAGCGTGACGACCGACGCGGGAACGCATCGCGCGCGTGCCATCATCGTTGCCTCTGGCGCCAAATTAAAACGCCTGGGCATTCCGGGCGAAGCCGAGTTCGAGTACAAGGGCGTCTCGCAATGCGCCGACTGCGACGGCCCCATGTACAAGGGCGAGGAAGTCGTCGTGGTCGGCGGCGGCGATTCGGCGCTGCAGGAGGCATTGGTGCTCGCCGAATTCTGCAAGCACGTGCACCTCGTGCATCGCGGCACGCAATTCCGCGCGCATAAACAACTCATCGACGCGGTCGCCGCGCACGCCAATATCGTGCCGGTATGGAACAGCATCGCCGAAGAAATTCTCGGCGGTAAAATGGTGGAGAAAGTCCGCGTGCGCAATGTCGCCACCAACACCACGAGCGATATCGCATGCGCGGGTTTATTCGCTTACATCGGACTCCAACCGGCATGCGAGTTCGTGCCGGCGGACGTCGCGCGCGATGCCAACGGCTGTCTCGTCACCGACGCAGCGCTGCAAACCGCGCTGGCGGGCGTCTACGCGGCGGGCGCGGTGCGCGCCGGCTATGGCGGCTTGCTCACGCACGCGATCGCCGACGGCACGGCGGCGGCGCGAGCGGCAGGGGCGCAGCTCGGCGGGTAATTTCGCTTTCCCCTATAATTGAACTCGCATCTGCCGAATTCGGCGAGGGCCTTCATCAACGCGGACGCGCAGGCGCGCCGGTTATGGGACCGCACACAACAGCAGAATTTGAATTTAGAACGGAAGGGAATCGCTCCCGGTGGGGCGGCCGGACTTCAAACCCGGTGAGGGCCGTATTCGGTTCTGTGTGGGTTCGACTCCCACTCTCTTCCGCCATTCCAACCGCAATGAGCGGATCGCAAAATCCCGCACGGAGGACAGCATGGCACGCTCCACCACCCACACGCACGAACCGCGCTACGACGTGCTGTGGCCGCTGAGCCGCAAAGCCGTCAAGCGCACGGCCGCGGCGCCGCGCATACCTGACCTCAACGGCAAAACCATTTGCGAGCTATGGGACGTGATTTTCCGCGGCGAAATCATTTACCCGCTGGTGCGCGAATACATCAAGGCGCGCTTTCCCGGCGTGAAATTCGTCGGCTATGCCGAGTTCGGCAATTTTCACGGCGCGCGCGAGCATCAGGTCACGGCCACCATTCCCGACAAGCTGCGCGCGCATAAGGCCGACGCGGCAATCGTCGGCATCGGCGCCTGAGGCAGTTGCACGCCCGCCGTGTTGCGGGCAGCAGCGATGGTCGAAAGACTCGGCATTCCGACCGCGTCCATCATCGGCTCCGGCTTTTTGAAGCAGGCCGAAGTCATCATCAAAGGTCTCGGCGTACCGCTCGCGATGGGCGTCTATCCCGGCACGCCGATGGTCGACAGCGAAGCCGAATTGAAGCGCAAGGTCGAAGAAGTGCTGGCGCCGGGACTGCTCAGGGGGTTGACCGGGGAAGCGCCGAGCGACGATGAAACGACGGCTGAACCGCAGCCCGGCGAAATCATATTGCGCGGCACGTTCGACGATGTACAGGAACATTTTTACCGGCAGCTGTGGACCGACGGCCTGCCCATCGTGCCGCCGACGCGCGAGCGCGTCGATGCGTTTCTGGAATTTACGGACCGCCAACCCGACGACGTGCTGCGCATCCTGCCGCAGGAAGGCCGCGAAGCATCCGTGTTAAGCATCGCGGTGAACGGCGTGATGGCGGGCTGCCGGCCGGAATACATGCCGGTGTTGATCGCCATCATCGAAGCAATGTGCGATCCTGTATACCGCGTTGAAGACTCCGGCTCGACACCCGGCTGGGAGCCGCTTGTCATCGTGAGCGGCCCCATCATCAAGGAACTCGATCTCAATTCCGGCCAGGGCATGATGCGCGTCGGTCGCCAGGCCAATACCAGCATCGGGCGTTTCGTGCGCATGTATCTGCGCAACATCTGCGGCTTTCGCATTCCGCCGGGCGCCGGCGACAAAGGCAGCATCGGCCAGAGCTTTCTCGTCGCGATGGCCGAGGACGAAGACAGCGCGCGCGAAATCGGCTGGCCGACTTACGCGCAGGACCGCGGCTTCGCGGCGGGTGAAAACGTCGTCACCGTACGCAGCGTGGTCAGCATCACCTCGCCGATGTACAGCAGCGGCGACCGCGCCGTCGAACACGTACAACAATGGACCGATCTCATCGGCGGCAGCTTCACCTACTGGGCGCACACCGGATTCAAAACCGGTTTATGGAGCCCGCTCATCGTCGCCGGGCCCAGCATCGCGGGCGTGATCGCGAAAGAATGGACCAAGGACCAGGTGCGGCAGTACCTGTACG
>JAYVME010000132.1:0-5529 GCA_043759115.1 Betaproteobacteria bacterium
CATCCATGTACTTCCAGCCTTCAGCCTCACCCCACATCTGCAGCCATGCGGAAACGTCGAGAAAACCGGTGCCGGACGAGGGCGGCGCCGGCATGGTGACCTGGCCTTTGTAAACGGGTTTGGTCAGATCCTTCCAGCTTTCCGGCCGCGGAATGCCGCGCTTGGCAGCCTCGACGACGTTGAAGCAAACCGTCGCGCCCCACGCGTCCATGCCGACCCACGCCGGCGTCGCCTTGGGGTCGCTGTATTTGCGGGTGAGTTTCTCGAACCCCTTGGGTTTATACGGCAGCAGGAGCCCCTGCTGATCGAACACCATCATGCTGGTGGCGGCGACCCCCATGATGACGTCGGCCTGCGGATTGGCTTTTTCGGCGAGCACCTTGGCGGTGATGACGCCGGTCGAGTCGCGCACCCATTTCAACTCTATATTGGGCTCGCTCTTGTTGAAGCTGTCGGCGTAGGCCTTCAACTGGTCGGTTTCGAGCGCGGTGTAAACGAGCAGCTGGGTTTTCTGCGCGAATGCAACGCCGGTAAAAGCGGCGAAGACCGCCGCGGCGAGCATGACCTTGAACACGTTATGCATAAAGGGCTCCCTGTGTGATTCGGCCCGGCGATGCCCGGGACCGCAAATACCCGTAAATACTATGTCAGAACCATGACGGCTGCATGACATATCGATTACAGATTGTAGACAATCTACAAACAAGGCGATACCATGTCAAGCGATGTCCATCCAGAATCAGGCTAAAAATCCGCCGACCGCGCTGGAAATCCTGCAGAGCCAGTCGCTGACGATGCTGGTGCAGAAGGAAATCGAGCGCATGATCGTCGGCGGCGAACTCAGCGCCGGCGCCAAGCTCTCCGAAAACACGCTGGCCGTGCGGCTGGGCGTCTCGCGCGGCCCGGTGCGCGAGGCCTTGCGCGGCCTGGAGCAGACCGGGCTGGTGCAGGTCGAGAAAAACCGCGGCGTATTCGTGCGCCAGATACCGGTCGAAGAGGCGGAGGAGATCTATGAGCTGCGCGCCACCTTCGATCAGGCGGCCGGTCGCAAACTCGCCGCGCATATTGCGCCCGCGCAGTTGAAAGAGCTGACCGCGTTGATGGAGCGCATGGAAAAAGCCAGCACGCGAAACGATCTCGATGCTTATCATCCGCTCAACCTGCGTTTTCACGACGCACTGATCGAATACGCGGGCAACCGGAAAATGCTGCATACCTACCGGCGTCTGGTCAACGAACTTAATCTGTTCCGCCGGCATACGCTGGCGCAGCGCGACCGCCTGCCGGCGTCGACGCGCGAGCACCGGCAAATCGTCGATGCGATTGCCGCCGGCCAGCCGGATATCGCGGGCCAGCTGCTCTACGATCATGTAATGGCCAGCCGGGCGCGCATGCGCGTAGCGCACGAATCGCACGCGCAGTCGGCGGACGTCCTCACACTCGCGAAACGCAAGAGCCCGACACCCAGGAAAATAAAATGAATACCGGACATGCATCATTAACGGTCAACGGCCGCACCTATCGCTGGATGGACCGCCCGCTGGTGGTCGTGTGTGTCGATGGCTGCGAGCCGGATTACATCACGCAGGCGATGCAGGCGGGCGCAGCACCCTATTTGCGCGAGCTGTGCGACAAGGGGGCGTCGTTCCTTGCCGACTCGGTGGTGCCGAGTTTTACCAACCCCAACAATCTGTCGATAGTCACCGGCGCGCCGCCGTCGGTGCATGGCATTTGCGGCAATTATTTCTACGACCGGGACGCCGGCAAAGAAGTGATGATGAACGACCCCAAGTATTTGCGCGCGGGCAGCATACTCGCCGCGTTCGCCGACGCCGGCGCCGGGGTCGCGGTGGTCACGGCCAAGGACAAATTGCGCAAACTCCTCGGTCACCGCATGCGCGGCATCTGTTTTTCGGCGGAGAAGGCGAACGAGGTCACCGAGGCCGAGCATGGAATCAGGGACGGGCTCGCGTTGACCGGCATGGATTTGCCCTCGGTCTACAGCGCGCAATTGTCGGAATTCGTGTTCGCGGCGGGCGTCAAGCTGATGGCAACGCGGCGTCCCGATCTCATGTACTTATCGACCACCGATTACATCCAGCACAAGGATGCGCCCGGCACCCCGGGCGCGAATGCGTTTTATGCGATGATGGACGCGTATCTCAAACAACTCGACGCGCAAGGCGCGACGATCGCGCTCACCGCCGATCACGGCATGAACGCCAAGACCGACGCGAAGGGCGACCCCAGCGTGATTTATCTGCAGGACGTGCTCGATCAATGGCTGGGCAAGGCTGCGGCGCGCGTGATTCTGCCGATCACCGATCCTTACGTGGTCCATCACGGCGCGCTCGGATCGTTCGCCACCGCGTATCTGCCGCCGGGCGTCAAGACCGATGAGATTGTCGCGCGGTTGGCGGCGCTGCCCGGCATCGAGGTGGTTTACGATCGCGCGAACGGCTGCCGCCGTTTCGAATTGCCCGAGGACCGCATGGGCGACGTGATCATCGTATCCGAGCGGCATGTCGTGCTCGGCACCAGCCGCGACCGGCACGATCTGTCCGGTCTCGATGTCCCGCTCCGGTCGCATGGCGGCATTTCCGAAAAAACGGTGCCGCTGCTGTTCAACCGCCGCGCCAGCGGTATCGACGCCTCGCGGCGCCTGCGTAATTTCGATATTTTCGATATCGCGCTCAATCATTTGCAATAACCACTTTTAGTTAGGACACGGCCATGGCTAGCGCAACTCAACGCAAACAAACGTCCGACATCCGCCACGAAGGCATGCGCATAGGCGGCGAGAAAATCATGCGCGACCGCGTGATCGAGGTCTGCAACCCGTATACCGGGCAGGTCATCGCGACGGTGCCGAAAGCGACGCTGGACGACATCAAGCGCGCGTTCGCGATCGCCAAAGGCTACAAGTCGAAACTCACGCGCTTTGAACGCGCCAATATCCTCAATCGCGCCGCCGAATTGATCCGTGCGCGCACCGATGAGTTGTCCGATTTAATTACCGCCGAGTGCGGCATCTGCAAAAAGGATTCGTTGTATGAAGTCGGCCGCGCATGCGACGTGATGAATTTCGCGGCGGGCCAGACGCTGATCGACGATGGCCAGGTTTTCTCGTGCGACCTCACGCCGCACGGCAAGCGGCGCCGCGTTTACACCCAGCGCGATCCCCTGCTCGGCGCGATCAGCGCGATCACGCCGTTCAACCATCCGCTGAACCAGGTCGCGCACAAGGTGGCGCCGTCCATCGCCACCAACAACCGCATGGTGTTGAAGCCGACCGAGAAAACCCCGCTGTCGGCGATCGTGCTCGCCGACATTTTGTACGAGGCCGGCCTGCCGCCGGAGATGTATCAGGTGGTGACGGGGGACCCGCAAGAGATCGCCGACGAGATGCTGACCAATCCGGACGTCGACCTGGTTACGTTTACCGGGGGCGTGCCCGTCGGAAAATACATTGCGTCGAAGGCGGGTTACAAGCGCATGGTGCTCGAATTAGGCGGTAACGATCCCCTCATCGTGATGGAAGACGCGGACATCGAGGAGGCCGCGACGCTGGCGGTGGCCGGCTCCTACAAGAATTCCGGCCAGCGCTGCACGGCGGTGAAGCGCATGCTGGTGCACGAGAAGGTCGCGGACGAATTCGTGGCATTGGTGGTGGCGAAGACGAAGGCATGGACCTACGGCGATCCGATGGACGGCAAGCTCGACATGGGCACGGTGATCGACGAGCCGGCGGCGAAATCGTTCGCGGACAAGGTCAACAATGCGGTCAAAAACGGCGCGCGGTTGCTCGTCGGCAATGTCCGCCGCGGCGCGCTGTATTCGCCGACGGTGCTCGATCACGTGCAGCCGGAGATGCCGCTCGTCAAGTACGAAACCTTCGGGCCGGTGTCGCCGGTCATCCGTTTCAGGGACATCGACGACGCCATCCGCATCTCGAATTCAACCGCCTACGGACTGTCGTCGGGCGTATGCACCAACCGCCTCGATTACATCACGCGTTTCGTGTCCGAACTCCAGGTCGGTACTGTCAACGTGCGCGAGGTGCCCGGATATCGCATCGAGCTGACGCCCTTCGGCGGCATCAAGGATTCGGGCCTGGGCTACAAGGAAGGCGTGCAGGAGGCGATGAAGAGTTTCACCAACGTCAAAACGTACTCGCTGCCGTGGGTCTGATGTTTTATCGCCATGGATTGGAGGGAATGTAGTTGCAGGTATTGCTTAATCTGCTGTCGGGTGTCGCGCTGCTGGTGTGGGGCACGCACCTCGTGCGCACCGGCATCATGCGCGCCTATGGCGGCGAACTGCGCCGTGTGCTCAGCACCAGCATAAGCAATCGATTCCACGCCTTCCTCGCCGGTGTCGGCGTCACCGGCCTCTTGCAAAGCAGCACGGCGACGGCGCTGATTGCGACCGCTTTTGTCGGGCAGGGGTTGATTGCGACGGCGCCCGCGCTGGCGATCATGCTGGGTGCCGACGTCGGCACCAGTCTCGTCGTGCAACTCCTGTCGATCAATCTGTCGTGGTTGTCGCCGCTGCTGATTTTTTTCGGCGTGGTCCTGCTGCTGGCGCGCCGCGCGTCGCCGCTCGGTCATGTCGGGCGCATCGCGCTTGGCTTTGGCTTGATTCTGCTTGCGCTGCAGTTGATCGTGCTCGCGGCGCAACCGCTGACGCGGGCGGAGGGCGTGAAAGTGCTGTTCGCATCGCTCACGGGCGACGTCCTGCTCGACATGCTGATCGCTGCCGGCCTGACGCTCTTGTGTTATTCGAGCCTGGCGGTGGTGCTGCTGATTGCAACGCTGAGCTCGATGGTAATGATCTCGACGGATGTCGCGTTCGGGCTGGTGCTCGGCGCCAACCTGGGCAGCGGGGTGCTGGCGATCCTCGCCACGCTGCACTCGACGCCCGAGGCGCGGCGTGTCGCGCTCGGTAATTTCTGTTTCAAGGTTGCCGGCTGCGCATTGACGCTGCCGCTGATGCACTGGATCGGCGATTGGCTCGCCGTGCTCGACCCCAGTCCGCAGCGCCAGGTGGTTAATTTCCACCTGGCTTTTAATGTCATGATCGCCTGCACTTTCATCTGGTTTACCGAGCGTTTTGCGCGGTTCGCCGAGCGCATGTTGCCATCGATTCCGGGCGAGGACAGTCCGGCCAAGCCGCGCTATCTCGATCCGGTCGCGCTGGAGACGCCGGCGCTGGCGGTGTCGTGCGCCGCGCGCGAGGCGCTGCGGTTGGGCGACATGATAGAAACGATGCTGCGCGGCACGCTGACCGCATTGCGCAACAACGATCTCAAGCTGGCGGGTGAAGTTCACCGCATGGATGATGACGTCGACGATCTCTACACGGCGATCAAGCTGTATTTGACGCAGATGAACCGTGACGCGCTGGAAGAGCGGGAAAGCAAACGCTGGGCCGACATTATCTCGTTCACCATCAACCTCGAGCACGTCGGCGACATCATCGACAAGAACCTGATCGAAATCGCGGAGAAGAAAATCCGCAAGAACCTGA
>JAYVME010000133.1:0-5525 GCA_043759115.1 Betaproteobacteria bacterium
TCGCCGGGAAACCTGAAATTGAATAGCGGTGAAGCGTTAAAAATACGCCAACCGCTGAATATCATGATCCACATCGCAAACACATTGATCCAGTGCGTAATCCGCACCACCAATGGGTGAACCCGTATGCTGCCGTTTACGTTTGCCGCCGCTACCTGATCCGCCATGCGTCCCTCCGCCACACCCGCTTGATTCAAAGACGCGCCAATCGGCGCTCCATCGTCATCGCCCGGTAGTCGTGCCTGGCGCGGTTTCCTTACAACCCACCCTTCATGCGTCCGTGGTGCGCCGACCTGCCGTGCATGGCAATTCCGAAGACTACGTACACATCCTGCGATGGGCGCGTCGACCGCTCCGGCGCGCCGGTCGCAACCGGAGCCGCGCCGCCACCGTATATAATCGGCGTTCATTCCGGAGAAAGCAATGGGCCCACCTCTCGGCAATAAGCGCCACGTCGCGATCAAATCAATTTCCGCGCGTGAACTCAAATCCATGCTGCACGATGGTGAGGAAATTGCCGTGCTGGACGTCCGCGAAGAAGGCGTATTCGCCAAGCGCCATCTGCTGCTTGCCGCATCGGCCCCGCTCTCGAGCCTGGAAATACGCGCGCCGCTGTTGGTGCCGCGGCGCTCCACGCGTGTCGCGATTTGCGACGGCAACGAAGGCCATGCGCAACGCGCCGCCAGCTGCCTCGCGCAGCATGGTTATTCGCGACTGATGGTGCTGGATGGCGGCGTCGACGCGTGGGCCGCCGAAGGCTACGAGATCTACAGCGGCATGAACGTGCCGAGCAAGGCGTTTGGCGAAATTGTCGAGCACGTGGAAAACACCCCGCGCATGCCGGCGCAGGAAATCAAGGCCAAACTCGATGCCGGCGAGAAAGTGCTTATTCTCGACAGCCGGCCGCTTGCCGAGTACACCAAAATGAGCATCCCCGGCGGCATTGACTGCCCGGGCGCCGAACTCGTCTATCGCGTGCACGACCTGGTTAAATCGCCGGATACGCTGGTCGTCGTAAATTGCGCGGGCCGCACGCGCAGCATCATCGGCGCGCAGTCGCTGATCAATGCCGGCATTCCCAACCGCGTGGTGGCGCTGAAGGACGGCACGATGGGCTGGCACCTTGCCGGATTTGAACTCGCGCGCCAGCAGAAACTGTACGCGCCGCGGCCATCCGGGGCGGGAATCGCGAAAGCGCAACAAGCGGTGGCGCGCGTTGCACAGCGGTTCGGCGTGTGCACCATCGACGTCGCCACGGTGGCGAAGTTCGCGCGGGAAATGAATCGCCGGACGCTGTATCTGTTCGATGTGCGCAGCCCCGATGAATATGCGGCCGGTCACCTGCACAGTACGACGAATGCCCCGGGCGGACAACTGGTGCAGACCACCGACGCGTTCGCGGCAACCCGCAACGCGCGTATCGTCCTGATCGACGACCACGGCGTGCGCGCAACCATGACGGCATCATGGCTGATCCAGATGGGATGGCGCGACGTGTTTGTCGTCAAGGATGCGCTCAAATCGGGACCGTTATACAAGGGCCTGGCACCGTCCGGCGCGCTGGGACTTGCCCGTATCAAATTCGATCCGGTTGACGCGCGCGCACTCAAACGCGAGCTCGACGCCGGCAACGCGGCCGTGCTGGATTTCGAAACCAGCCTGCGCTACCGCGACGGCCACATCCCGGGCGCGTGGCTTTCAATTCGCGCCAATCTGGAAAGCAATCTACGCGAAATTCCCGCGACGAAATTACTGGTATTGACATCGCCCGACGGCGTCATTGCGCAGCTCGCGGCACGCGAAGCCGCGCAGTTCACAAAAATGCCGGTCAAGGTGCTGCAGGGCGGCACCGATGCGTGGCGCGCAGCCGGCCTGCCGCTGGAACAAGGCATGACCCATCTCGCCGACACGACCGACGATGTCTGGTACCGGCCTTACGACCGCACCGCGAATGTCGAAGAAGCGATGAAGGACTACCTGACCTGGGAAGTTAATCTCGTCAAACAGATTGAGCGCGACGACGACGTGAAATTTCGCACTTTTCCGCGCGCGTAATCTGCGCGGATTTCGGGCCGCTGAAGGCCGCCCTTTAATTCACTTGCGCGCCTGACTCCCGCACGACCTTCACCCACTTGCCGAGTTCGGCCCGGATAAGAGCGCCGAATGCGTCGGGTGTGGAGGCAACGACATCGGTGCCTACGGCCTGAAAGCCGCCTTTGATATCGGGCGACTGCAGCACTTGGGTGATTGCCGCATGGAGCGCGCCGATAATCGCCTTCGACGTTCCCTGCGGCGCCGCCACACCCAGCCACAACGTCGCGTCATAGCCGGCCACTCCGGCTTCGGCGATGCTCGGCACGTCGGGCATTTGCGGCGAGCGCTGCGCGCTGGTCACCCCCAGCGAGCGCAAGCGCCCCGCCCTGGTATGCGGCAAAGCGATCGCAATGCCAGGAAAGCCGACCGAAACCTGCCCGCCAATGAGATCGGTCGTCGCGGGAGCACTGCCTTTGTACGGGATGTGAGTCAACTTGATCTTCGCCAGGGACATGAACAGCACGCCAAAAAGATGCTGCGCGCTGCCGTTGCCGGATGAGGCGAAATCGATCTTATCCGGCTGTGCCCTGGCCAGCGCAACCAGTTCCCTGATCGACTTTGCCGGCAGCGAGGGATGCACCACCAGCACATTGGGCGCGCTGCCGATTTGCATCACCGGCGCGAAGTCCTTCAGCGGGTCATAAGGCAGATTTTTGTAGAGGCCGGCGCCGATCACAAATGGCGTCGCCGTAAGTAGCAGCGTATAGCCATCGGGCGGTGCTTTGGCCACGATGTCAGTACCTATCGTACTACCGGCGCCGGGACGATTGTCGACCACCACCTGCTGTCCGAAAACCTCGGACAGTTTCTGCGCCAGAATGCGACCCGGCACATCCGCCGCGCCGCCTGGCGAAAACGGCACCACCAGCCGCACCGGGCGGTTGGGATAATTCTGTGCGCAAACCGGCTGAACCAGCACCACGGCAGCGGCTGCCCCTGACATCAAGTACCACCTGCAAGATTCGAAGCGCATAATTTCCCTGGGATTTTGACGGGGTGTATCGAAACTGATCCGGAGCGCGATTATAGCGTCCGGACAACACCCGCCGGGAAAGCCTAAAAATTAGTCACGTCCACGGCTAAGGCTACCCCGACTTGTCGCTGAAAGTCGAGCACAACTGGCGCAATAAGGAGAACTTGTCGGTGCTGCGGCTTTCGCGCTCGACCAGCGTCACGAACTCCGCGGCGGCGAGCGGGCGGCTGAACAGGAAACCCTGCATCGCGTCGCAATGATTTTCCAGCAGGAATGACATCTGCCTTTCCGTTTCGACACCCTCGGCGATGACGTTCATGTCGAGGCTGTGGCCGAGCGAAATTACCGCCCTGACGATGGCTGCCGCGTTGTCGTCCTGGCCCAGTTCGCGCACGAACGACTGGTCGATCTTGAGACTGGTGACCGGGAAGCGTTTCAGGTAACTGAGACTCGAATAGCCGGTACCAAAATCGTCGATGCTCAATTGCACGCCGAGCGCCTTCAATTGTCCGAGTATTGCAATCACGCCCTCCGGGTCGTGCATCACCATGCTCTCGGTCAACTCCAATTCGAGACACTCCGCGGACAGATGCGTATCGCTCAGAGCCTGCTCCACCGCGCGCACCAGATCGTAGCGCGTCAATTGCCGTGCTGACAAATTGATGGCAACCCGCATGACCGGCAGCCCCCGCTCCTGCAGTGACTTATTGAACGCGCAAGCCTCGCGCATGACCCATTCGCCGATCGGCACGATCAGCCCGGCCTCCTCCGCCAGACGGATAAAGTTCTGCGGCAGTATCAAGCCGCCCTTGTCATCCTTGACGCGCAACAGCGCTTCCATGCCGGCGATCTGCCCTGAAACCAGGTCCACTTTGGGCTGGTAGAGCAGCACGAATTGCTGATGTTCGACGGCATCGCGCAGCACCGATTGCATTTCCAGCCGCTCGGCGATTATTGCATTCATCTCCGGCGAATAAAACTGGAAGTTATTGCGGCCGAATTCCTTGGCCTTGTACATCGCGGTGTCCGCGTTCTTGAGCAGCGTTTGCACGTCGCGCCCGTCGCGCGGGAAAATGCTGACCCCCATGCTGCACGACACGCTCAACTCGCGCCCCTCAATCTGCGACGGCCGCGCGATGGCGTTAAGCACGCGCTGCGTAACCTGCGAAATCGCCTCGCCCCTGCCGACCCCAGACAGCAGCAGCACGAATTCATCGCCGCCGAGGCGCACCACGGTATCGTTTTCGCGCACGCATGCCAGCATGCGATGGGCCATCGTTTGCAACAATTGATCGCCGCAATTGTGTCCGAACGTATCGTTAATCAGCTTGAAGTGGTCCAGATCGACCAGCACGACGGCAACAATGCCGCGGTTGCGCTGCGCGCTCAGCATCATCTGGCGCAGACGGTCGTTCAGCAGCAGCCGGTTGGGCAGATTGGTCACCGGATCGTGATTGGCGAGATGCTCGAGTTTTTCCTGATTGAGCTTGCTTTCGGTAACGTCCTCGACCGTGCCTTCGTAAAACAGTAGACTGCCGGCCTCGTCGTACACCGCGCGCGCGTTCTCTGAAATCCAGATAGGATCGCCTTCCTTGCGCCTGATTTCCGAGACGAAATTGGCCACCACACCCTGTTCCCGCATCAGGCGCATGAACTCCTCGCGCCGCGCCGGCTTGGTGTAAACCTGGTGCTGGATGTCGCCGATGCTGGCGATGAGTTCGGCGGGGCTGGCGAAGCCGTAAATATTTGCCAGCGCGGGATTGACATTCAGGTAGCGGCCCTCCGGCGAAGTCTGGAAAATTCCCTCCGTCGCGTTTTCGAAGATGCTGCGGAAACTGCGTTCAGCCTGTTGCAGCGCCTGCGTCGAGAGCTTGCGCTCGGTGACATTCTCGATGAACCCCTCGAGCGTGACGACCTTGCCATCGGCGTCATAAATACCGACGCCGCGCTCCCATACCCATTTAATCTCGCCGTCTTTGCTCTGTATCCGGTATTCAACGAAAAAGCGGCGGTTCTCCGCCAATGCCGCGCTGATTTCGTCACGCACGCGCGCGCGGTCGTCGGGGTGTTCGATCAGTTCATAGGAAATCTTGCTGCTGTCGAGAAGTTCCTCGGGACGATATCCCGTTAGGTGGAAGCAACCGTCGCTGACGAACTCCATGGTCCAGTGCGCATCGTTGCGGCAACGATAGACCATGCCATCGAGATTACTCATCAACGTCGCCAGCATGCGCTCTTTCTCGCGCAACGCCTGACGCGATTGTTCGATCTCGTGCTCGCGCTTTTCGAGCGCCGCGAGCATGGATTCGAGCGACTCCGGTATGCTGCGTTTTTTCACTGGACTTGTCCAGCCGGTTCCGGGCCTTGGCTAGGCGACAGGCCCGATGCAACACAGGGCCTGGCGGCTAAAATCAATCGGTCAATCTTTAGCGAACTATACGCAAGAACACGCAAGAAT
>JAYVME010000134.1:0-12217 GCA_043759115.1 Betaproteobacteria bacterium
CGCGCAGGATGTCGCGCGCGACTACCCGGATATGGAACTCGACAACCGCGTGATCGACGCGCTGTGCATGGAGCTCGTCATCAAGCCCGAGACTTTCGATGGCCTGTTGTTGCAGAATCTGTATGGCGATATCGTCTCCGATCTTGGTGCGGGACTGGTCGGCGGTTTGGGTGTGGCGCCCGGCGCCAATATCGGCCCCGATTGCGCGATGTTCGAGGCGGTGCATGGCAGCGCGCCGGACATTGCGGGCAAAGACCTCGCCAATCCGATGTCCATGATATTGTCGGCGTTGATGCTGTTGCGCTATATGGGGGAGATGCAGGCGGCGGACCGGATCGACCGCGCGCTGGCGGCGGTGCTGGGCGAGAAGCGACACGTGACGCGCGATCTCGGCGGCAACGCGGGCACGCGGCGCATGACTGAGGCGATAGTCGAGAAACTAAATCAATTCGAGAACAATTAGATATGTCATTTATTTTGATCTTATCTGCGTTTATCGGCGTTCATCGGCGGTTCCAACATTTTTAAGGAAAGAGAATGGGCAAGCGGATAGTGGTGGTGGGGGCGGGCGCGATCGGCGGCTACACCGGCGGCCTGATGGCGCGCGGCGGCGAGGACGTGACGCTGATCGATGCATGGCCGGAGCACGTCGAGTACGTGCGCCAGCGTGGCATGCGGTTGTCGGGACTGACGCCCGGGGAGACGCATTCGATCAAGGTGCCGATCCTGCATATCAGCGACGTGCAGCAACTGACCAAAGAGCGGCCGGTGGATATCGCTTTCATCAGCGTCAAGTCGTACGATACCGAATGGGCGACGCATCTGATCAAGCCCTACCTCGCGCCCAATGGCTATGTTGTCTCATTGCAGAACTGCATCAACGAAGAACGCATCGCCTCTGTCGTCGGCTGGGGCAAGGTGCTCGGCACCATCGTGAGCCTGCTCGCCGCCGAGTTGTATGCGCCCGGGCATGTCAAGCGCACGATGCCAATGGGCGGCGATCATTACGTCACGTATCGTGTCGGCGAGGTTCACGGCCGCACCACGCCGCGCGCGCAGGAAGTGGCGCGCATCCTTAAACATGCCGACAGTTCCAAAGTAACGTCCAATCTATGGGGTGAGCGCTGGTCCAAGCTCGTCATCAATTCCATGCGCAACGGGCTGTCGGCGGCGACCGGATTGTCGGGCAATGAGCGCGATCTGAATGAAGGCCCGCGCGACGTCTCGATCCGGCTGGGTGGGCAGGCGGTACGCGTCGGGCAGGCGCTGGGTTTCCAGCTGGAGAAATTGCAGGTCATGGATGCGGAGACGCTCGCGCGCGCGGGCGAGGGCAGCGCCGATGCGAAGGCCGAGATCGTCGATCAATTGATAAAATTGTCGAAAACCCGCTCCGAGGAACAACGGCCGTCGATGGCGCAGGATATTTTCAAGGGGCGGCGCACCGAGACCGATTTCATCAATGGTTTTGTCGCGGCGAGAGGCGCTGAAATCGGCGTGCCGGCGCCATTGCATGCCAGCCTTAACGCACTGGTGAAAAAAGTCGAGCGCGGGGATATCAAGCCGAACGCGGGACACATTGCAAATCTCTAGAACGGAACCGCCGATGTACGCCGATAAACGCCGATGCGTTTATCGGCGGTTGCATGAGAGGAAGTGAGTCATGAAAATAATGCGCTACAGCCGTAAAGGCGAAAAGGCGTCCCAGGCGCGGCTCGGCGTGCTGGTCGGCAACGATCTGGTGGCGGATTTGCGCGCGGGCTACGCGCGCTATCTGATCGACGAGATCGGCAATGCCAAAGGGCGCGAGCTCGCGGCGATATTCCTGCCGCCGTATATCGCGCAGTTTCTGCATGTCGGGGCGCCGGCTTGGGAGGCCCTGTCGGAAGCGTACGGCTGGCTGTCGGACCTCGTAAAATCCGAACCGGGCGCGCTGGGACTGACCGGTCACGAACTCTTCCTGCCCCTGGCGGACTGCCGGCTTTACGCGCCGGTGCGCGGCAGCAAGATCATCGCGGTCGGCCGCAACTATCCCAATTACACGAAGAACGAAGGCAAGCAGGCGGGGCAGGTGCCGGCAGGGTTCATCAAGGTGCCCTCCTGCATCGTCGGGCCCGGCCGCGATATTCTGAAGCCGCACGCCACCCGCCAGCTCGATTGCGAGACCGAATTGGCGGTGGTCATCAGCAAGCAATGCAAGAACGTACCGGAGGACAAGGCCTACGATGTCATCGCCGGCTACACGATACTCAACGACGTGACCGCGCGCGACGTGGGTAATATCGAGCGGCAGGCCGGCCATATGCTGCTCGGCAAGACGTTTGACACTTTTGCGCCGATGGGACCGTGGCTGGTGACGAAGGTCGAAATTCACGATCCCATGAACCTGCGCATACGCACGCGCGTCAACGGCGAATTGCGGCAGGATGGCAACACCGCCGATATGATTCATTCGATTCCGAAACTCGTGTCTTATATGTCGCAAATGACGCTGATGCCGGGGGATGTCATCTCGACGGGTTCGCCGGGCGGCGGCGCGCTGGCGCGTCCCGACTGGTTCCTCAATGCGGGTGATGTAATCGAAGCGGAAGTCGAGAAAATCGGCACGCTGGTGAATGCGGTCGTCGACGCGCCGAGCCCCGCCGCGCCGGCGCCTGGGAGGTGACTATGTGTCTGCGCATACTGCTCGCGGTTATTGCGTTGTGCGGCTGGAGTTCCGCCCTGCGGGCGGCGCCGGATTGCGCGCCTTCGGCCGCCCAGGCCAAGAGCGCCGAACCCGTCGTCGACTGGTACGACAACTATGTCCGGCCCTACCGGACCCTGCCCGGCAATGCCGACGCGACGCGCCTCGGCAAGAGCCAGGTTGAAGCATTCATTGAGGAGATCAGGTCGTTTCAC
Organism: Betaproteobacteria bacterium; assembly: GCA_043759115.1. Taxonomy (GTDB): domain Bacteria; phylum Pseudomonadota; class Gammaproteobacteria; order Burkholderiales; family SG8-41; genus PALSA-1004. The sequence goes on from JAYVME010000134.1 coordinate 2,896, forward strand.
CGCAGCGCGGTGCTCGATCCGTTTTTTTTCGAAGCGCTCGCGCAGCGGATCTCGGCAAGCTATACGAGCCTGGCGGGTTTCAAGGGCATAGACGCTGCCGCCGTCGAAAAAATCTATAAATCGGGTAGCGGGCAACAATTCGATTTCAGCCTGATGTGCATCACATCGCGATCGGTGCGCGCGCCGGACGACGCATTCGCGATTACGCTCTTCGCGGTGCCTTTCGATGACTGCCGGCATGTCGGGTTGCGCGGCCTGGTGTTCACCGATACGCTGGTGAACGGCAGCAGCAGCGGCCGATGCAGGCCGGATCAGCAGTTTTTCAGGATGCTCGCGCTGCCACTGCAGGCCGGCACTAATGAAGTTACGTTCGTCTGCCACAAAGCGCCCGGCGGTTGCGCCCGTCAATGAGCGCGGAAATTTCGCGGCGTCACGCAACCGATCTTACAGGGTAGAGCCGTGGCGGCGCACACGATGTTCGACAAGATCTGGCACCGTCACGTGGTGGCGGAGGAGGCGGGCGAACTCCTGCTCTACGTCGACCGCGCGCTGATCCACGAAGGCTCGTCGCATGCGTTTGTCGCGCTCGCCGCGCAGGGGCAAGCGGTCTTCCGTCCGCGGCAGATTTTTGCGTTCAACGATCATTATGTGCCGACCAGCGGGCGTGACCGGGGCTCCGCCGGCATCGCCAATCCGGAAATACGCAACATGGTTCTGAAGCTTGCGTCCAACACGGCGCGGCACGGCATCGCGCTCTTTGGCATAGACGATCCGCGGCAGGGAATATTGCATATCGTGCCGCCGGAACAGGGAATTACACAACCGGGGTTATTCATCGTCGGCGCGGATTCGCACACGTCGACGCATGGCGCTTTCGGTTGCCTTGCGTTCGGTGTCGGCGCCTCCGAGATGATGCATGTAATGGCGACGCAGACGATCTGGCAGCGCAAACCGAACACCATGCGCATCAAAGTCGATGGCGCACCCGGCTTCGGCGTAACGGCCAAAGACGTGATACTCGCTATTATCGCGCGCATAGGCGCCGGGGGGGCGACCGGGCACGCCATCGAGTACACGGGCTCGACCATCGCCGCGATGAGTATGGAAGCGCGCATGACGGTCTGCAATATGTCGATCGAGGCGGGCGGGCGCGCCGGCATGATAGCGCCCGACGAAACCACGTTCGCGTATATCGCCAACCGGCCGTTCGCGCCGCAGGGCACGGCGTGGGATGACGCGCTGGCGGTCTGGCGTGGCCTGCCGAGCGATGCCGCCGCAACTTTCGACAAAGTGGTAGAGATCGATGCCGCGCAACTGTCGCCCATGGTGACCTGGGGCACGAGTCCGGAGCACGCTTTGCCGATCACCGGTCAGGTGCCGGACCCGCGCGATGCGCCGGATGCGACCCAAGGTGCCGAGATCGCGGCCGCGCTCGATTACATGGCGCTGAAACCCGGCACGCCGCTCTCCGACATCGCGGTGGACCGCGTCTTCATCGGGTCATGCACCAACAGCCGTATCGAGGACTTGCGCGCCGCCGCCGCGGTGGCGAAGCTCGGCCGCGCGAAGGTGACGGCGTGGGTGGTGCCGGGCTCGCGCACGGTGCAGCGTCAGGCCGAGCAGGAGGGGCTCGACCAAATATTCAAGGCCGCGGGTTTCGAATGGCGCGACCCCGGTTGCTCCTTGTGCACTGCCATCAACGGCGACCAACTGCGGCCCGGCGAAAGATGCGCGTCAACTTCCAATCGTAATTTCAGGGGCCGCCAGGGAACGGGCGGCAGAACGCATCTCGTGAGCCCCGCGATGGCCGCCGCCGCCGCATTGACCGGCCATCTGACTGATGTGCGCGAACTTGCGCAAAAAGGATAGGAGTCCCTAACATGCAGCCGTTTACGACTATTTCGGCCATCGCGGCGCCCATCGACGAGCCGAACGTCGACACCAACCAGTTGTGCCCGACGCGTTTCAACAAGGTGCCGCGCGGACCCAAGTATGCGGAGGTGTTGTTTCACGACCGACGCTTCACCGCGGACGGCGCCGAGAAAGAATTTCTCCTCAACGCGGAGCCGTTTCGCAGCGCCGGCATTCTCGTTGCCGACCGCAATTTCGGCTGCGGCTCCTCGCGCGAGAGCGCGGTTTATGCCCTGTATGAATTCGGCATCCGCTGCGTGATCGCGCCGAGCTTCGGCGATATTTTCGCCAACAACTGCGGCAAGAACGGATTGCTGCCGGTCGTCCTGCCGGATGCGGTCACCGCATCGATACGCGCGCAGCTGCGCGCGCGGCCCGGCGCCACTATCGCGGTCGATCTGCAAGAGCAGACCGTCACCGATGCGGCGGGCGAGGTGCACCATTTTGAAATCCATCCGGTGCGCAAAAAATGCCTGCTCGAAGGATTGGACGACGTCGCGCGCACCCGCCAATACCGCGCGCAGATCGAGGCGTTCGAGGCCGCCTATCGCACCGAGCGGCCGTGGCTCTACGCCAGCGGCGGCTGAGAATACGCCGGCGACACCTATCTGCGGACCCCATCGTGCACAATGACGGTCAGCATGCGGGTCAAATGACCCAGTGTCTCGCGGTCGACGCGCGCCGCACCGGGCACGCATTTGAGCAGGCTCCCGGGTAGCGCGAAATTGATACAATGGATGAGGTCATGAATCAGGATATCCGTGTATGAACAAACGCTTTGACGCGATCGTGATCGGCACCGGGCAGGCGGGGCCGTCGCTGGCGGCGCGCCTGGCGGGCGCCGGCCGGAAGGTCGCGATTATCGAGCGCGGTCGATTCGGCGGCACCTGCGTCAATACCGGTTGCATGCCGACCAAGACGCTGGTTGCGAGCGCTTACGCAGCGCATCTCACGCGGCGCGCCGCCGATTACGGCGTGCTGATCGACGCACCTATCAAAGTCGACATGCAACGAGTCAAGGCGCGCAAGGATGCGGTTGCCATAACCGCGAGCAAGAACGTCGAGAAGTGGCTGAAGGGGACCGCCAATCTGACAGTGATCGAGGGTCATGCGCGATTCGATTCGCCAACCGCGGTCCGCGTCAACGACGATGTGCTGGAAGCCGGCAACCTATTCATCAATGTCGGCGGTCGCGCGGTGGTGCCGCCGATGCCGGGTCTGGAACAAGTCGACTATCTCACCAACTCGACCATCATGGATGTGGATTTTCTGCCGGACCACCTGATCATCATTGGTGGCAGTTACATCGGCCTTGAATTCGGCCAGATGTACCGGCGCTTCGGAGCGCAAGTTACCATTATTGAAAAGGCTCCGCATATCATCGCCCGCGAGGACGCGGACGTGGTGCAGGGCGTGCTGGACATTCTGCGTAACGACGGCGTCGTTATTGAAACCGGTGCCGAGTGCATGACCGTTGAGAAACGCGGCGACCGCATAGCGGTCAAGCTCGACTGCGCCGGCGGCGCGCGCGAAGTGGTGGGATCGCACCTTCTGCTGGCGGTCGGGCGCGTGCCGAATACCGGCGACCTGGGACTCGACAAGGCGGGCATCAAGACCGATGCGCGCGGCTATATTGCGGTCGATGACAAACTCAACACCAGCGTGCCCGGAATCTGGGCGATCGGCGACTGCAATGGGCGCGGCGCGTTCACCCACACCGCGTATAACGATTACGAGATCGTGGCCGACAATCTGCTCAATGGCGAGCAACGCAGCGTCGACGATCGCCTGACGGCGTACGGTCTATTCATAGATCCGCCCCTCGGCCGTGTCGGTATGACCGACGCCGAGATTCGAAAATCGGGACGCCGCGCGTTAGTCGGGATGCGAATGATGACGCGCGTCGGGCGCGCCGTGGAGAAGGGCGAGACGCAGGGTTTCATGAAGATCACGGTCGATGCGGACAGTAAGGAAATACTCGGCGCCGCGATACTGGGCGTGGGTGGCGATGAGGCGATACACTGCATACTCGACATGATGTACGCCAAAATGCCGTATACGGTCCTCCAGCGCGCGGTACACATTCATCCCACGGTATCCGAACTGATTCCAACCCTCCTCGGTGAACTGAAGCCGCTCACATAATATCGCGCTCGCGCCGGCCAAGGATGCATGCAGGCACCTCGTATTCATCCGGTCGGAGCGATCGCCAGCCCCGAAATCCGCTATAGGGAGGTAGTGGCTATGCGCAGAAAATCCGCCAATTCGCTAGTCATTGTCGGCGCCATTGGCGCCGCACTCTTTGCCGTGCAGCAGAATACTTATTTGTTCTCGGATATGGCGGCGATCGAGCGCGAGCGCTGCTACGGGGTTGCCCGCGCGGGCAATAACGACTGCGGCAACGGGAAGCACTCGTGCGCGCAGCGCGCGATGGTTGACCGCCAGCCTGATGAATGGAAGATGGTGCCGGCGGGCACGTGCGTCAAAATCGGCGGCAGCCTGATGTCCAGCGACAAGACGCAATTATGACGGCGGCGGGCGAAACGCGCCGGCACTGGCGCTGGGTCGAGGAATTTTTTGAGAGTGCGAGTTTCGCCAAGGCACTGCCGGCGCGCATCGCCGCCGACATCGGCCAGCAGCAATTCAAAAGCGAGATCATGGTGGGGATCGTGCAACTCGCGGTGGTCGCCGTGTTCTACCTGCTCTACGTCACTACGCCGGCGAGTTTCACTCCGGATGCGCCGATACGGGCCACGCCGCTGGGTTTGTCGCTGTTTACCATTCTGGTTGTATTGCGGCTGTGGTTTGCAACGACCGACCAGTTGAGCCGCGGCATCCTTGCGTTCTCGGTGGTCGCCGAGATGTCGGTGCTGATGTTCACGATCTGGGCTTATCACCTGCAATTCGAAGCGCAACCGAGTTTGTACCTGAAAAGCACAGGGCTTTTCTACGTGTTCATCATGATCGCGTTGCGCGCGCTGCGCTTTGACCCGTTGTGGGTATTGCTGTCGGGATTCACCGCCGCCATCGGGTGGGTGGTGCTCACGGTCTATGCGATCGCAAGAGCGCCGGGCAATCCGATTACCTGGGATTACGTCACCTACATGGGGTCGTCGCAGATCCATCCGGGCGGCGAGGCCGACAAGGTGCTCGCCATCGTCATGGTCACCGTGATCCTCGCGTTGGCAATCGCCCGCGCGCGCCGCTTCCTTGTGCAGTCGGTGACACAGACACAGGCGGCATCCGACCTGTCGCGTTTTTTCGACCGCGAGGTGGCTGAACGCATCACCGGCGCGGACCTGCGCGCCGCCGCTGGGCATGGCGAATTACGCCGTGCGGCGATACTGTTCATCGACATGCGCGGCTTCACCAAATTGTCGGCCCTGCTCGCGCCGTCTGAATTGATCGCGGTCATCAGCGAATATCAACGCCTGCTGGTGCCGGTGATCCAGGCGCACGGCGGCAGCATCGATAAATTCATGGGCGACGGCATCATGGCGAGCTTCGGTGCCGTCAGTCCCACCGCGCATTACGCGGCGGACGCAGTGCGCGCGGTCGATGCGATATTGGCAGCGGCACAACGCTGGAAACTTGAACGCGGCGCCGCGGGTAAGCCGGCGCCGGATGTCGGTGCGGCAGTCGCATCGGGTGAGGTGGTGTTCGGCGTGATTGGTGACGACAACCGGCTCGAGTACACGGTGATCGGCGATGCGGTGAATCTCGCCGCGAAACTCGAGAAGCACACCAAAGCAGAGAACGTGCGCGCACTCACCACGCGCGAGATGCTCGATCTCGCGCAGCAACAGGGTTATGCGCCCGTGGCCGCCAAACGGATATTGCTCAAGCGCGACGTCGGCGGTGTTGCCGCACCGCTTGATCTGGCGGTGCTCGGATAGCGGTTACTCCAGCTTGATGCCGGCCTCGCGCACCACCTTGGTCCATTTCGCCAGGTCGTCGCGCATGAAGCGCGCGAATTCCTCGGGTGAGCTTTCTAGCGTTTCGGCGCCCAACCGCGCGAAGGTATCGCGCGTTGCCTTGGCATGCAACGTTTTGATCAGGGCGGCGTGAACTTTCAAGACGATGTCCTGTGGGGTCGCCGCGGGCAGCAGGATGCCGGTCCAGGTGCTAGCGTCAAAACCGGGGATTCCGGATTCGGCTATCGTTGGCAGCTCAGGCATGGCGGCGGCGCGTTTCGCCGTGGTGACGGCCAGTGCGCGCAATCTGCCGGTCTGGATGAATCCGATGGACGCGGATAGTTGATCGAAGAAAATATCGATCTGGCCGCCCATCAGGTCGACCAGTCCCGGGCCGCTGCCTTTATAGGGAACGTGGATGAATTTGGTGCCGGTCGCGCTCTGAAACAGTTCGCCGCTCAGATGATTGGTGGTGCCGGCGCCCGAGGAGCCCATGGTGATCTTGCCCGGACGGGACTTGGCGAGTGCGATTAAATCCTTGACGTTGCGCGCCGGAATGGAGGGATGCGCCTCCAATACCAGCGCAACATTCGAGACCAGCGAAGTAGTGGCGAAATCCTTGAGCGGATCGTAGCCGAGCCTGGGGTAGAGCGGCGGCGCGGTCGACAAAGTTCCCGAGGAGCCGAGCAGCAAGGTGTAGCCATCGGGCGCCGCCTTGGCCGCGATATCGGCGCCCAATGTGCCGCCGGCGCCGCCGCGATTATCGATTACGATCGACTGACCGAGAGCCTCGGACATGCCCGGCGCGATCGTGCGCGCGGTGATATCGATATTGCCGCCCGGCGCGTAGGGCACGATGATACGAATCGCGCGCTCCGGATAAGCAGCGTGCGCGAAACCGGACAAAAAGCACAGCGATGCGGCGAGCAAAACCAGATGGCGTTGATTCATCATTCCTCCTTGGCGCGCGGCGCAAGGCCGCCGGCTTGTGCGTGGTTGCGGCTTGCATGGTAAACAATGTGCACCGGTGGTGCAAATCCGTGGCGCGTCGCGCAAAATCTCATATAATTGTGACGCCATGATCCCATCCCAGCGTCTGCCTTATTCCGCGATCGTCGATCGCACTCCTCTTAAGCTGCCGCGCGGCGTGCGTCTCGTCGTGTGGCCTATCGTCAACGTCGAGGTATGGGACATCGGGCGTCCGATGCCGCGCCAGGCTTTGCCGCCGCCGACCGGTGTCCCCCGGCTGCCCGACGTGCCGCATTGGGCGTGGCACGAGTATGGCAACCGCGTTGGTTTCTGGCGCCTCAAGGCGGCACTCGACCGTTTGAAAATAACGCCGTCATTATCGGTCAACGCGCGCGTGTGCGAAGACTATCCGCGCATCGCACAGGCGGCGCTCGATGCGGGCTGGGAATTCATAGGACATTCTTACGATCAACGCCCGATTCATCTCGAACCCAACCAGCGCGCGACCATACGCAAGGCGGTCAAGGTCATCAAAGCGTTCACCGGCAAGCAGCCGGTCGGCTGGCTCGGGCCCGGCTTCACGCAAACCCTCGACACGCCGGAACATCTCGCCGAGGCCGGCATCCAGTACATCTGCGACTGGCCGATCGATGACGAGCCGGTGGAAATCAGGACGAAAAAGGGGCCGCTGCTGGCGCTGCCGTACAGCATCGAACTGAACGATATCTCGATGATGATCGTGCAGCATCACCCGGCACAGGAGTTCGTCACGCGGTGCATGGATTATTTCGAGCGGCTTTACGCCGAGTCGGCGGCGCGCGCGAAATTTATGTCGATCGCCGTGCATCCGTACATCTCCGGTACGCCGTTCCGCATCAAGCACTTCGAGCAGGTGCTCGCCGCGCTCAAAAAGAAGCCCGGTGTGGTGTTCTGGACGGGTGAAGAGATCATGCATTGGTATCAGTCGGCGCGCGCCAAGCGCGGCCGCAAGTAAGACTGGAGAGGGCATGCAAACAGCCGGCGCACAATCGACAACAACGCGGTCGCAAGCGATTGAAATAATACCGACCGCGGGACCACTCGGCGCGGAGGTGAGTTGCGGCGACCTGCGTGCGCTCGATGACGCTGGCATCGCGGCGGTGCGCAAGGCGTGGCTCGACAATCTCGTGATCGTGATCCGCGGTCAGACTTTAAGCGACCCGGAATTGATGGCGTTCGGCCAACGGCTCGGCGAGCTGGATACGGCGCCGCTGGCGAAAACCGGCAAGGAAAAAGCGCGCGCGCATGACGAGGTCATCGTCGTGTCGAACGTAATGGAAGAGGGCAAGCCGATCGGCGTGTTGAGAGACGCCGAGGTGGTGTGGCATTCCGACAACTCGTATCGCGACATCCCGCTGTCGTTCAGCGCGCTGTATGCGCTGGAAATACCACCGACTGGCGGCGACACTGGTTTCGCGAGCATGTACCGCGCGCTGGAAACCCTGCCTGCCGAATTGCGCCGGCGGGTCGAAACGCTGACCATCAAGCATGACATGACTTACAACAGCGCGGGCGATTTGCGCGATGGCTTCAAGCCCGTGACCGACGTGCGTGATGCGCCGGGGCCGCTGCACTCGATTATCCGCACGCACGCTGAAACAGGCCACAACGCGCTTTACCTCGGGCGTCGGCCGAATGCCTATGTCGATGGCCTGTCCGTGGCGGAATCCGAGATGATACTCGATGCATTGTGGGCGCACGCAACGCAGCCGCAACTAACATGGCATCACCAGTGGCGTGTCGGCGATCTTCTAATCTGGGATAACCGCTGTGTTATGCACTATCGAGCGCCGTTCGACGCTGGCTCGCGGCGGGTGATGCATCGGATTCAGGGCAAGGGCGACAAGCCGCTGCGACGTGCCGATGCGGAAACGGCGCCGCATCCGCGCAGCACCGCGCGCGGATATTCATGAGCAAGGTTCTAAAGCTATCTCAAAAGCAAGATGCAACCGCCGATGGACGCGGATGAACGCGGATAAGATAAAAACACATCGGCGTATTTCGGCGTCCATCGGCGGTTCCAACGCTTTTCAAGGTTATTGAGACAGGTTCTAGCGTTCCTTCACATCCTTGAACTTGACGGTGTGACGTCTGCCGTCGAATTTATAGGTGCGTTTGCGGCTGCGCGGATATTCAGAAATATCGATCGCTTTGCGCGTGCCGCCCATCAGATAGACGAGGTCTTCTTTATATGGGTTCGCCAGCGTGTGCGGGAGTGCTTTGGCGGTGAAGCCCATGAAGTCCCCGGGCCCGACTTTGATTTTCCGCTTGCCGATTTCCGCGATGCCGCGACCGGACAGGATGTAGACGAATTCTTCGTCGCAATAATGCGTGTGGTATTCGGTGGATTCGTCGCCGGGTGCGATCCTGATCAGATGAATCCCCATGTCGCGCATGCCGACGGCGTCGCCGAGCGATTTGCCGTGACGAATCGCGCGTTTGTTGAGCACGTGGATGCGCCGTATTTCGACCATCTTCGTAATCGCGGC
>JAYVME010000135.1:0-5514 GCA_043759115.1 Betaproteobacteria bacterium
CGGACTCTACCGGCTGGACTTTAAAAATCCGTCCGACATGCGCGCCGAGATTGCCGGCAAGCCGGTGTTTCTCGGCCTGGCGGCGGCGCCCGACGGCCAATTGCGCATGAAGCCGCAGAACCTCCTGATGAATCTCCCGCTGGCAAGGCGCGCGTGACGCCGCACGCCGAACGCTTCGGGCGGATCGTGGCCGGGGCGGATGACGAGATCAATCTTGCGGAGGCGGCACTGCTGATCGCCGCCGAGGAGTATCGCGATCTTGATATCGCCGCCTATCTGGCGCGCCTTGATGACATGGGGGCGGCGCTCAAGCGCCGTCTGCGGCCGGATATCAGTCAGGCCGATACCATCATCGCGTTAAACCGGTTCCTCTTCGACGAGCACGGGTTTTCGGGAGATGCCGTCAATTATTACGATGCGCGCAACAGTTTTCTCAACGAAGTGCTCGACCGCAAGCGCGGCATTCCGATCACGCTCGCGTTGCTTTACATCGAAATCGGCCGCCGCATCGGGCTGCCGGTACTGGGGGTCTCGTTTCCGGCGCACTTTCTCGTCAAGTGTCCGTTGCGCGAGGGCACGGTGGTGCTCGATCCTTATGCCAAAGGCGTTTCGCTGAGCTTCGACGATTTGCGCAGCCGTGTGAAAGCGCTGCGTAACGGCGTGGAGCCGACGCAATCCATGGTGTCGTCCCTGCTGGCAGCTGCGGGCAACAAGGAGATACTGACGCGCATCTTGCGCAATCTCAAGGGCATCTATTCGCACCATCAAGAGTGGATGAAGGCGTTGATGGCGACCGACCGCATCATCAGCGTCATGCCGGACATGGCCGAGGAATACCGCGATCGCGGTATGATCTATATTAATCTCGAGTGTTTCCGCGCAGCGCTGTTCGATTTGCAGGCGTACTTGAAGATGCTGCCGGTTGCGCGGGATGCCGATACCGTGCAGCAGAAGGTGGTTGAACTGCAGGCTGTTGCGTCGCTCTTGAATTGATTTCTGGTTATTTAACTCTTACGAAGAAAATCCATGTTCGATGAGGCCCGCCGCGCTGCTCTGCCGTATCGAGTGTCAGTCCGTCTTCTCGGGGCGGGCTTGGGTTTGGGGCGCAGCCCGGGCGGTGCCGCTGGCGCCGCGCGCAGGATGACCGCGCCATGAGGCGCACGGAGATTATTGGCGGCCTCGAACTCATAAGCCACGTGCCGGCGGCGCCGTCACACGCGGCGCCTCTGCTCTTTGTGCACGGCGCGTTTGTCGCGGCCTGGTGCTGGGACGATTACTTCCTCCCGTATTTCGCGAAACGCGGTTATGCCGCACACGCATTGAGCCTGCGTGGCCATGGTGGCAGCGAAGGCTGGGACACCCTTGCTGTGTGCAGCGTAGACGACTACGAAACGGACGTGCTGCGCGTGGCGCGGCATATCGGCGGACCGGCGGTGGTGGTCGGCCATTCGATGGGCGGCATGGTCGTGCAGCGCTGCCTGCACAAGCTGAACGCGGCCGGGGCGGTGTTGATGGCATCCGTTCCGCCGGAGGGCCTGCTCGGTTCGTCTATGCTGCTCGCCGCGCGCGATCCCGAGCTATTCGGCGAGATCAACCTGATCCAATACGCACATCCGAGCTTTGCGACGCTGCAGGGCGTGCGGCGCGCGGTATTTTCCGAGCACCTCGCGGACGAGGAGGTCGGCAAGCATCTCGCGCGCATGCAACCGGAGTCGCAGCGCGCGGTATTCGACCTGTCATGGCCGCAGCAATTTTTTATCGGGCACGCCAAGGGCGTACCGGTGCTGGTGCTGGGTGGCGAAAAAGATGCGTTTTTCCCGCCGAACGTGATCGAATCAACCGCGCGTGTATATGGCGTAACGCCCCACATATTTCCGGCCATGGCGCACGCAATGATGCTCGAGCGGGACTGGCAGCTCGCGGCCGACCGGATTATCGAATGGATGGGCGGCATCGCGACGTGACCGTGGCGCGCCGTGCCCGAAGTCGGCGGCATGCCGCGATAATGCGCTTCTCGTTGCAATCCGGTTTTTATGGCACACTGGATTTTGCGGTCTGATGCGGAACTAAACGGAGGCGTGTGATGGACGAATATTGGTGGTGGGCGATAGGCGGCATTGCGCTGATTATCGCCGAGTTGATCACCGGCACGTTTTACCTGCTGGTGATCGGTATCGCCGCGCTGGCAGGGGCCGCGGCGGCCTATCTGCATTATTCGTTTTGGATGCAGGCGATGGCTGCCTCGGCGGTTGCGATCGCCGGGGTGACGTGGGTGACGCGTTTTCGGAGAACCCAGGCCTCTTCGCCTAGCGTTTCGCTCGACGTCGGGCAAAGCGTGGTGCTCGACGGGTGGGTCAACGAAAAGGACAGGCTCGCGCGGGTGCGCTACCGCAATGCGGTGTGGGACGCCAAAGTGCTGGACGAGCAGGGGGCCGAGGCGGGGCGCACGCTCTACATCCGGCACGTCGAAGGCAGCACCTTGCACGTTTCGGCAATGCGGCCGGCATGAGATGCCGGTTATGTATTAACCGCTGCACAAATCACGGGAGGCAATGATGTTCGCCAAATTAATCGTTGTATTCGTTATCACGGCAGTGCTGATAGCGAATGGGCAGGCGCATTACGCAGTGCCGTTCTTCATCATTGCGTTCGGCATTGTGCTCGCGATCGAGTCACTCAAAGTCGTGCCGCAGCAGCAGGCGTGGGTGGTCGAGCGCTTCGGCAAATTTAATTGCGTGCTGGAGCCGGGCTTGAACGGCATCTGGCCGTTTTTTGATCGCGTCGCCTACAAGCATTCGCTCAAGGAAGTCCCGCTTGACGTGTCGGAACAGGTTTGCATCACCAAGGACAATACGCAACTGGGTGTGGACGGCATCATCTATTACCAGGTGACCGACCCGCGGCTCGCGTCGTACGGGTCGTCGAATTACATACAGGCGATCACGCAACTTGCGCAGACCACGCTGCGTTCCGAGATCGGCAAGATGGAACTCGATAAAACGTTCGAGAGCCGTGACGAGATCAACCGCCAGGTGGTCGCCGTGCTTGACGAGGCGGGGCGCACGTGGGGTGTCAAGGTGCTGCGTTACGAAATCAAGAACCTGACGCCGCCGGAAGCGATCCTGCGTTCGATGCAGGCGCAGATCACCGCGGAACGCGAAAAGCGCGCGCTGATCGCCAAATCCGAAGGGCAGCGCCAGCAGGAAATCAACTTGGCCGACGGCGAGAAACAGGCGGCGGTTCTGCAGTCGGAAGGCCAGAAGATCGCGGCCATCAACCGCGCCGACGGGGAGGCGAAAGCCATCACGACGATCGCCGCGGCAAATGCCGCCGCCGTGCGTGTCGTGGCGTCCTCGATGAACGAGCCGGGTGGCATGAACGCCGCCAACCTCAAAGTCGCGGAGATTTACGTTCACGCATTCGGCAATCTCGCCAAGACCGGCAATACGCTGATCGTGCCGAGTAATTTGTCGGATGTGGCGACGCTGGTGTCGTCGGCGATGACTATCGTGAGTGGCGCGAGGCACGCAGAAGCGGCCAACCCGGCGCCCAAGCAGGATTAAAACCGGCGGCTGGAGGAGAAATTTCCGGGGAGTCAAAGAAAAAGGCGGGCCGCTGAGCCAGCCTTTTTTATCCCCCGCTTCCGAAGACGCGGGGATTATATAAAAATCCTAGATCGCCGGAGTTGCCGGCAGCGCGTCGGCGCTGTTCGCAGGTGATTGCGGCACGACTAACGCCGCGGGCTGAACATCGCTGACCGGCACCCACTCGACTGGCGCTGCCACTTGCGGCATATTGAGCGCTGCGCCTGACGGTTTTATCGGTTCGTCGGTTTCAGCGCGCGGCTTGATTTTCAGCTCGGGAATGTCTTCCTCGTCCTTCTCCGGCGGGGGATTGCCGTCGTAAACGAGATTGCGGCGGCGCTGCAGATAGGCGTCGCGCTGGAATTCATAGGGGTCGAGCGCGGCTTCGTCGAGAATTTTGGTCGAATCGAGCAGGTTGGCGCGCAGGTTGATGACGTAGAGTCCCCATACCGAATTGCGCGTGCGCATGTGATTGCGCCAGATCAGACGGATCGGATCGAGCTTGAAGTCCACGGCCGAACCCACGCCATCCCGGAACGAACTGGGGCCGAAAAAAGGTATCTGCAAATAGGGGCCGGAATTGATGCCCCAGCGTCCCAGCGTTTGCCCGAAATCTTCCTTGTGCTTCTCAAGCCCGACTTCGGTTGCCACGTCGATGAACCCGGCCAAACCCACCGTCGTGTTGACCACGATGCGCCCGACGTCGGACACGGCATCGCCGACCTTGCCCTGCAGGAGATTGTTGAGCGCGGTGAGCACGTCGTACAAGTTGTTGTAGAAGTTGGTGACGCCGGTGCGCACAAATTGCGGAATCACCATTTTATAGACGGTCGAAACCGGCTTCAGGACAACCTTGTCGAGGCCGTCATTGAGTTTGTAGACCGCGCGGTTGAACGGCTCCAGCGGATCGCGCGGATTATTGGTGCTGGCGCAGCCACCGAGCAATACCAACGACAACAGGCTCAGCAGGCAGGACATGCGAAGCCGGGCTTCAAATGAAGACATAGGATGGATCCGTTATTTAATCGGGTTGCGCCACGTTTTGACCATTATAACAATCATTTCGGCCAAAACTCAATGTCATATATCCACACTAATTGCGGGCACTTGGGGCGCCAAAACGCACGTGCATGGGGCGGTGATAAGATGAGCCCGCTAGCGGCCTGTCCGGGCCGCGCTGATCGCTGGAGAACGATGATGAAAGCCCGATTATTGTCGCGAGCGCTGGTATGCGCGATGGGCGTGTGGCTGGCGCAATGTGCCTGCGCCCAAGGCTACCCGGCCAAGCCGATTCGCTTCTATACGCCTTACCCGCCGGGCGGAACCACCGATATTCTGGCACGCATCGTCGGTGCGAAGATGTACGAAGCGTGGGGGCAGCCGGTGATCATCGAGGCCAAACCGGGCGCCGGCGGCAACATCGGCGCCGACTTCGTCGCGAAGTCGGCGCCCGATGGCTACACGATCCTGATGGGAGCGAGCGGTCCGCTTGCGATCAATGCGAGCCTGTTCAGCAAACTTCCCTACGATCCAGCCAAGGATTTTGCCCCCGTAGTGCTGTCGGCTTCAGTGCCGCTGGTTCTCGTGACGCACCCGTCGCTGCCGGTCAAAAACGTCAAGGAATTTATTGCACTGATGAAAGCGCGTCCGGGCCAGTTCAATTACGCGTCCGCGGGGCCGGGCTCGCCGCAACACCTGACCGCGGAGATGTTCAAGTTCATGGCCAAGGTCGAGATGACGCATATCCCGTACAAGGGCAGCGGGCCGGCCATCGTCGATCTGATCGGCGGCCAGATTCCGTTTGCCTTCGAGAGCGTGATCCCGATCCTGCCCCACGTGAAGTCGGGCAAACTGCGCGGACTGGCGGTGACGAGCAAGCAGCGTTCGGCGGTACTGCCGGACATTGCGACGGTCGATGCCACCGGTGTCC
>JAYVME010000136.1:0-12200 GCA_043759115.1 Betaproteobacteria bacterium
CCTCACGCCTCACGCCTACCGCCTCACCCACCTATGTACGACATTTCAACTTTTTTGAGTCCGGCGGTTTGCGCGGTGCGGATTTCGGAATAGCGGTCGTCGCGCTTGCGCCATACGGCCGCGATTGTCGCGGAGATTTCATCATCGGACGCGCCGCCGCGCAAGAGTGGTTTGAGCGCATGGCCGGCCGTCGCGAAGAGGCAGGTGTAGAGGCTGCCTTCCGTTGACAACCGCGCGCGCGTGCAGTCGCGGCAGAAAGCCTGCGTGACCGACGCGATCACGCCGATTTCGCCGCTGCCGTCGCGATAGCGCCAGCGCTCGGCAACCTCGCCGCGATAATTGGGGTCGCATGGTTCGAGCGGCGCCTCGGCGTTGATCATGCCGACGATTTCGCGCGCCGTCACCACGTCATCCATGCGCCAGCCGTTGGTGTGGCCGACGTCCATGTATTCGATGAAGCGCAGGATGTGCCCGCTGCCGCGGAAGTGGCGAGCCATTGCCGCCACGCTCGCATCGTTGACGCCGCGCTTGACCACCATGTTGATCTTGACCGGTGTGAGGCCCGCGGCGGCCGCGGCGTCTATGCCTTCGAGCACGCGGGTGACCGGAAAGTCGACGTCGTTCATTTTCATGAATACGTCGTCGTCGAGTGAGTCGAGGCTCACGGTGATGCGTTTGAGTCCCGCCGCCTTGAGCGCGCGTGCTTTCTTTGCCAACAGGGAGCCATTGGTGGTCAGCGTCAGGTCAAGACCGCGAATCTCGGCCAGCAGTTCGATCAGGCGTTCGAGATTGCGCCGCACGAGCGGCTCGCCGCCGGTGAGGCGGATTTTCTCGATGCCGTGGCGCGTAAAGATGCGCGCGAGCCGCGCAATTTCCTCGAACGTCAGGAGTTCTTTGTGCTCGAGGAACTGGTAGTCCTTGCCGAACACCGCTTTCGGCATACAGTAAACGCAACGAAAGTTGCAGCGGTCGGTCACCGATATGCGCAAGTCGCGCAGCGGGCGACCCAAGCGGTCGGCGACCTGGGCGTCTGCAGGTGAAACGACGGGCGACGGATGGTTCAAGCGGTTCCTGATGAGCGCGACCGCGGGTGCGGCTTGGAGACAACGGATGCGCATTATCGCAAAGGTACCAAGCTTGCGGCAAGCAAGCCATTACTTGCTCATCAAGTATTTGGGGTTATTCGCGGTTGAAATCGATGGATCGGTGGCGCACAATCACGGCCATGTTTGACGAGGTCTCCGCCCATCCGCCGGTATTTCGCGTTGCAGTAGTCATGCAGCGCACTACGCTCACGAGCCGCTGGGTAAGCGAGATGTGGGAAGCCAAAGGCGTGGTTGCGGACGCCGGAGCAGGCGAGACCAAGCACCGCATCATCGTCACCCAGGCATCGCTCACGCAGCTTCTGTTTCCGGGCCATGTAATCAGGCTGCAGCGTTACGAGGCGGAAGGCTACTACCTCAATATCACATCGCCGCAGCCCAAGGTGTTCATTCTGTGGCGCATGCACGATGAGGTGGCGCGGCCGGAATTTCTGACAGTGAGCTACAACGAGGGCACGCGCTGGACGGACAGCGGCGAGAGCGTGGATGGCGTGCCCATGCCCGCCGCATTGCTGCCGTGGATCGGTGAATTCGTCGAGCAACATTACAAGCCGGAGCCGAAAAAGCAGAAGCGGCGTTACGCCAGCAGCAAGGACAAGGAAGTGGGATTCCGTGGCTGAAACCAGCACAGGAGAACCGACGCCCGTCTCGACCCGCGCGGCGGCAGACGACAGCAACGAAGTCTTTCTGGCGCGTTGGACGCGTTTGAAAAAGGCAGCGCGCGAGCAGCCCGCGGAAACGCCGCAGCCCAAGCCTGCAGCACCCGATCCCAACGCGCCGCCGCCGGAACTGCCGTCCGTCGATAAGCTGACGATTGATTCGGATTACACCGGTTTTTTCCATCCCAAGGTGGATGAAAAGCTGCGGCGGGCGGCGCTCAGGAAACTGTTCGGTGATCCGCACTTCAACGTGATGGACGGGCTGGACGTGTATATCGACGATTATTCCAAGTCCGATCCGTTGCCGGCGGAGATGTTGGCCCAACTGAAGCACGGCCAGCAGATCCTGGCGTGGGCGCGCGAAGACACGGAGAAGACAGCCGCGGAAGCCGCGTCAGCCGCCGCGGCTCAACCGCCGGGGCTGGTCGAGGAACAGCCAGCGGCCCCGGCCGCCGCGGCTGTTCAACCAGTGGACGAACCGTTGAGCGAAAATCAAAACGTCGAACCGCCGGCAAAATCCAGCCGTGAGGCGAGCGCTGAGGGCGGCCTGCGGTTAGCAGCCGGCCTCGACTGACTACAACCGATGCGCCTATCCGCATGACCCGGGAACGACACAAAACCGAATTCAGCACGAGGAGCGAGTGTGAGTAGTATCAGCAGACACCGCAATAGACCGCATGAGTGAAGATCTGATTTCATCGGCTGCTGCAGAAGACTTCTTCGAGCGCCTGCAGCGTTCGGGCTGGACGGCTGATCCCTCGACTGCCGCGCCCAAGATCGCGGCACTGGCTGCGCTATCCGATCTTCCCGAGCCCGAACCTGTCGCCATCGTGAGCTATGTTTCGCGCGGCAGGCTGCTGGTCATCGCGCCGCGCGCAGCCGCCGACTCGGCGCTGGCCACAGCCGCAACACTCAAGCACGATCTCGACGTGCATTTGCTCTGTCCGGATTCGCTTGCCGCTGCGGAAGGCTTCCTCGCATGGGAAGGCAAGGCGCAATCGCTGAAGGGGTTTCTGGGGGCTTTCGAAGTGACCTGGTCTGCGAGCGGGGTCGAGAAAATGCCCGTTGCGTCGACCGCCGGACAATCCGCCGAGACGGTGGTTCTGGCAAGCTCCGGAGAGGCGCCAGTGGTGCAGTTCGATATGGCGCGCAAGCTGTACACCGGCCATTTCGATCTGATCCTCGATTTTTCCATCCCCGCGCATTTCATGATGCCACAGCCGCCGCAGGGCTACTTTGCCGTGGGTCGCGACCTCGCCAGGCTGGAGGCGGCCTGCGCGGAACTGGTGCCGATGGTGGGTGAATTCGAGAAGCCCAAGTTCTTTGCCTACAACGAAAAGATCTGCGCCCACAGCCGCAACGAAATCGTGGGCTGCACGAAGTGCATCGACGTCTGCTCGACGCGCGCAATCGTGAGCGAGAAAGAACAAAACCGGGTCAAGGTCGAGCCGCATCTGTGCATGGGCTGCGGCGCGTGCGCGAGCGTATGTCCGTCGGGCGCGATGACTTACGCTTATCCGCGTGTCGCGGACATGGGCGTACGGATCAAGGCGGTGCTGCAAACCTACCGCAACGCCGGCGGGAAGGCAGCGTGCCTGTTGTTTCATAACATCGGCGATGGACGTGAGCTGGTGGCGATGCTCGGCCGCCGCGGCAAGGGCCTGCCGGCCAATGTCATTCCGCTGGAAGTGTTGCATACCGCCGCGCTCGGGCTCGATCTGATGCTGGGCGGCTTCGCGCTCGGCGCGGCGCAGTTCGTGATTCTGTGCACCGGATCGGAAACCCCGGATTATCTGGCAGCGCTGCGCTACCAGCTCGGCGTGGTGCAGCAGATCGTTGCCGGCCTGGGCTACGGTGAGGGCCATTTCAGCCTGCTCGAGGCGCAGGATGTGGGGGGCCTCGAGCAGGCAGTGTGGAATCTCGGCCCAGCAGGCGAGATGAAACCGGCAACCTTCAACTTGTTCAACAACAAACGCACCACGCTCGATTTCGTTTTCGACCATCTGCTGAAACACGCGCCGCAGCCGCGGGAGCAGATAGCGCTTGCTGCGGGGGCCCCGTACGGTCAGGTTGTCGTCAACAAACAGACGTGCACGCTGTGCATGGCGTGCGTCGGTGCGTGCCCCGAAAGCGCGCTGCTCGACTCCAGGGAGCAGCCGCAGCTCAGGTTCGTTGAGCGCAATTGCGTGCAATGCGGGCTGTGCGAAAAGACCTGCCCTGAAGATGCGATCAGCCTCGCGCCGCGTCTGTTGCTGAGCAAGCAGGCCACGTCGGAAGTGGTGCTCAACGAAGCCGAGGTATTTGCCTGCATCAAATGCGGCAAGCCGTTTGCGACCAAGCAAATAATCGATAACATGCTGGGTCGGTTAACCGCGCATTCGATGTTTGCCGAACCGGGCGCGCTCGATCTGCTCAAAATGTGCGGTGATTGTAGGGTTGTTGACTTGTTTCAAAACGCCAAGCACGGGTCCATACTGGACCTCGTTAAAAAATGATCGTTGAGGCGCCGCACAATAAAATATGATGGTTGATGGACTGCACAACGACGCCCCTGAAAATAGTGTGGTTTTGCCCGAAGACCAGGCGCGGGCTGATATGTACGCGTTGATCGGGTGCCTGTTCTACGCGGCGCCTGATTCCAATCTGATAGCGCAAATTTGCAAAGGCGGCGCGCCCGCGGATGAAGCGGGTGACGCCAGCGCACTGGCGCAAACATGGCAAGCGCTGCAAAACACCTGCAAGAGTGCTTATCCGGACGTAGTCAAGCAGGAACACGACACGCTGTTCATTGGTGTGGGAAAAGCGCAGGTGACACCCTATACCTCGCATTACGTCGCGCATAGCTCGCCCGCCCGTCATCTGGTCATGCTGCGCGAGCAGCTCGATCAATGGGGGTTGGCCCGCAGCGCCGGCGCGTTCGAAGTGGAGGACCATATTGCGGGTTTGTGCGATGTCATGCGGTTTTTGATTGAACAGCAGGCGCCATTGGCGGATCAGCGACTGTTCTTCGAGCGGTTCGTTTACCCAGGTACGTTGCCGCTATTCGAAAAGGTCAAGACCGCAGCGTCAGCAGGGTTTTACAAATCGGTCGTGGCGTTTGCCGGGGTTTTTATCGAGGTCGAAAAAGCAGCGTACGACATGGATGAGGCTGCATCCGCGACGCAGACGTATTGACGAGAGTATTGTCCGCAAAATTTATTCGGGATTTACTTGACTCGGCCGATGTTCGGCGTAAATTGTCGTACCATAAGTAGTACAGGTCCATATAAGTACAGGTCCACATAAAGGAGGATGCCGTGAAGAGTCCGCAATCCAAACTTTCCCGTCGAAATTTCCTGCTCGCGGTTGGAGCGGGCGGTGCTTGCGCATCAGTGGTACTCGTCGCAGGCAACAACGGCGACCCGCAAGTCAAGCCGGAACAAACAGCCCGCGATGGGCAGGGCTATCACCTCACAGAGCACATCCGCAATTACTACCGCACCGCGAAAGTCTGAAACTACCGCACCGCGAAAGTCTGAACTCGGAGGAGGCCAGCAATGTTTCTTACTAAAAAAGCCAGCAGCGTGACTAACAGCGCCAGCCGTTTGGGCGGTAACGCGGCTGCGTTCCTCGGCAATACCATCGATCGCCGCAGCTTCCTCAAGCGCTCCGGCATCGGACTCGGTGCGGGCGCGGCTATCAGCCAGTTACCGTTCTCGATGATGGGCAAAGCACGCGCGGCCGAAACCAAAGGCGACGGCAAGGTCGAAGTCAAGCGCACGGTATGCACACACTGTTCGGTCGGCTGTGCCATCGACGCCGTGGTGCAAAACGGCGTGTGGGTGCGCCAGGAGCCGGTGTTCGATTCGCCGATCAATCTGGGCGCGCACTGCGCCAAGGGTGCGTCGATCCGCGAGCACGGCATGATGCACGACTCGCATCGCCTGAAGTATCCGATGAAACTCGTCGCCGGCAAGTGGGCGCGCATAAGCTGGGACGAGGCGCTGAAAGAGGTCAGCGACAAACTGCTTGCGATCCGGAAGGAAAGCGGACCCGATGCAACGTTCTGGATCGGCTCGAGCAAGCACAACAACGAGCAGGCCTACCTGTTGCGCAAGTTCGTATCATTCTTCGGCACCAACAACACGGACCACCAGGCGCGCATCTGCCACTCGACTACCGTGGCCGGCGTTGCGAACACCTGGGGCTATGGTGCGATGACCAACTCCTATAACGATGAGCAGAATTCCAAGTGCATCCTGTTCCTCGGCAGCAACGCGGCGGAGGCGCATCCGGTGTCAATGCTGCATACGCTGCATGCGAAAGAGAACGGCACCCAGGTGATCGTGGTCGATCCGCGCTTTACGCGCACCGCTGCTAAAGCCGACAAGTTCTACCGCATCCGTTCGGGGACCGATATCGCGTTCATCTACGGCATGCTCCATCACATTTTCCAGAACGGCTGGGAAGACAAGGAATACATCAAGGCCCGCGTCTACGGTATGGACAAGGTGCGGGAAGAAACGGCGAAGTGGACGCCGGACAAGGTCGAAGAAGTGACCGGCATGAAAGAAGCCGAAGTGCGCGACGTGGCCGAGAGCATGGCCAAGAACAAGCCCAGCACCATCGTATGGGCGATGGGGCAAACCCAGCACACCACCGGCAACGCCCTCGTGCGCTTATCTTGTATCCTGCAACTCGCGCTGGGAAATGTCGGCGTGTCGGGCGGCGGCACCAACATCTACCGCGGCCACGACAACGTGCAGGGCGCAACGGATGTCGGACCGAACCCGGATTCGCTGCCTGGCTATTACGGCCTGCTGCCGGGATCGTGGGCGCATTTCGCGCGGGCGTGGGGCGTTGATCTGGATTGGATCAAGAAGCAGTTTTCATCGCAGGCGATGATGGAAAAACCCGGCATCACGGTGTCGCGCTGGATTGACGCCGTGCTTGAGAATAACGAGCTGCTCGATCAGGACTCCAATCTGCGCGCGGTGCTTTTCTGGGGCCATGCGCCGAACAGCCAGAGCCGCGGCAAGGAAATGGTCGAGGCGATGAAGAAACTCGATCTGCTGGTGGTGATCGATCCGTATCCGTCCGCGACTGCCGCGATGGCGGCGATGGTCAGGCAGGACGGTGTTTACCTGCTGCCCGCGGCGACACAGATGGAGTGCACGGGATCGGTGACCGCATCCAACCGTTCCCTCCAGTGGCGCGAGAAAGTGATCGACCCGATGTTCGAGTCGCGCACCGATCACATGATCATGTACCAACTGGCGCAGAAGTTGGGTTTCGCCGATCAACTGATCGGCAAACAGGCCGACGGCAAAAGCAAGATCAAACTCGTGAAGGGCAAGGGCGGGATGGACGAGCCCGACGCCGAGGACATCCTGCGCGAGATCAATCGCAGCGTGTGGACGATCGGTTACACGGGCCATTCGCCGGAGCGGCTGCAGGCGCATATGCGCAACATGCACGTGTTCGACGTGAAGACGTTGCGCGCGAAAGGCGGCAAGGACGCCAAGACCGGTTACGTGCTCGACGGCGACTACTATGGCCTGCCGTGGCCGTGCTATGGCACGCCGGAGTTAAAACATCCCGGTACGCCCAACCTCTACGACACATCGAAGCATGTGATGGAGGGCGGCGGCAACTTCCGCGCCAATTTCGGCGTCGAGCGCGACGGCGTCAGCCTGCTCGCCGAGGACGGCTCGCATTCGAAAGGCGCCGATCTGACTACCGGTTACCCGGAATTCGACCATGTGCTGTTGAAGAAACTCGGCTGGTGGGATGAACTCACTGATGCCGAGAAGAAGCTCGCAGAAGGCAAGAACTGGAAGACCGATTCGTCGGGCGGCATCATTCGTGTAGCGATGAAGAACCACGGCTGCCATCCGTTCGGCAACGCCAAGGCGCGCGCGGTCGTGTGGAACTTCCCGGATGCGGTGCCGCTGCACCGCGAGCCGCTGTTCAGCCCGCGGCCGGACCTCATCGATAAGTATCCGACCCACGACGACCAGAAGAACCGCTGGCGCATGCCGGTGCTGTTCAAGACGGTGCAGCAAGCCAACAAGAATGCCGTTAAGCAGTATCCGTTGATCATGACCAGCGGCCGCTTGGTCGAGTACGAAGGCGGCGGCGACGAGACGCGTTCCAACCCGTGGCTGGCCGAACTGCAGCAGGAAATGTTCGCCGAAATAAACCCGAAGGACGCCAACGACCGCGGGGTCAGGAACAACGAATATATCTGGGTCGAGACGCCGACCAAGGCGCGCCTCAAGGTCAAGTCGCAGGTGACCGAACGCGTCGGGCCCGGAACGGTATTCCTGCCGTTCCACTTCGCGGGGTGGTTCGAGGGCCGCGACTTGCTCGACAAATATCCCGAAGGCGCGGCGCCGATAGTGCGTGGCGAGGCGGTCAACACCGCGACCACTTACGGTTACGACATCGTGACTATGATGCAGGAAACGAAGACCACGCTGTGCCAGATCAGCAAGGCATAACGCGATAACGAGAGCTAGAGGAGTACAGACATGGCGAGAATGAAATTTCTGTGTGACGCCGAGCGCTGCATCGAATGCAACGGTTGTGTCACGGCCTGCAAGCAGGAACACGAAATACCGTGGGGTGTAAACCGCCGCCGTGTGGTGACGCTGAACGATGGTGTGCCGGGTGAAAAATCGATCTCCGTCGCGTGCATGCATTGTTCCGACGCGCCCTGCATGGCCGTGTGCCCGGTGGACTGCTTCTACAAAACTTCCGAAGGTATCGTGCTGCACGACAAGGATCTGTGCATCGGTTGCGGCTACTGTTTTTATGCGTGCCCCTTCGGCGCGCCGCAGTTTCCGCAGGATGGCGCGTTCGGCCTGCGCGGCAAGATGGACAAATGCACGTTCTGCGCCGGTGGTCCCGAGGCCGATAATTCGGAGGCCGAATACAAGAAATACGGCCGTAATCGGCTGGCCGAAGGCAAATTGCCCGCTTGTGCCGAAATGTGCTCGACCAAGGCGCTGCTCGGCGGCGATGCGGACGTCATTTCGGATATCTACCGCAACCGCGTGTTGAAGCGTGGCAAGGGATCTGAAATCTGGGGCTGGGGCACCGCTTATGGCAAGCCCGACGCCAGGCCGGCGACACCGCCCGGAGCGAAGTCATGAGCGCGCGCAAACTCGCTGCCGCGGCGGCGCTCGGCGTCCTTGTTTTGATGTTTGCGGGTTGCGGTGACAAGCCGGTGGTTTACAAACAAGGGCAGTACCAAGGCAAGCCTGACAGTAAGCCGTGGGACAACGCAGAATTCAAGGGCAATCAGGTCGAATGGGAAAAAGCAGTCAAGACACGCACCCAGGGGCAGGACGAATACACGCGCGCCGTCGCGAGCGCTAAATAGGGGGGGTGCCTCATGACCAGGTCGTTCGCATGTCGACGCATTGCCCCGCTGACGGCGCTGCTGCTCGCACTGCTGCTCGTGCCATTCGCGCATGCCGCGGACTCCGGCGGCGCCAAGGAGCAGGCGCAACGGCAACAAACGCAGCCGGGTAACAATGCGCCGGTGTGGCGCGATGTGCGCGAAGGGACGAATCCCTATCAAACGACGCAGGTGCGCGGTGTCGAAACCAATGTTCTGGTCGATCCCTCGGGTCAAAGCTGGCGCCAGTTGCGGCCGCCGGTCGCGCTGGCAGGTGGGCTGTTGTTCGTGGCCGCGCTGCTGGCGGTGTTCGCATTTTACTGGTGGCGCGGTCCGATCGGGGTGCACGCGCAGCCAACCGGCAAATTGCTCAAGCGATTTTCGGATGCCGAGCGATTAACGCATTGGACGGTGGCGATCAGCGTGTGCATCCTGGGCATCACGGGCCTGATCATCTCATATGGCAAATACATTCTGCTGCCCATCGTCGGCTACACGCTGTTCTCGTGGATCGCGATATTCGCCAAAAACCTGCACAATTTCACCGCGCCCGTATTCATATGCGGCCTGCCGGTGATGATCGTGCTGTTCATACGCGACAATTTTCCCGAGAAGGGCGATCTTAAATGGATGCTGGATTTTGGCGGATTGTTCAAGAAGAACGCGGGCGAGACGCCGTCGGGCCGCTTTAATCTGGGCGAGAAAGTGCTGTTCTGGTTAATGGTGTGTCTGCTCGGCATAGTGTTGTGCATCTCCGGTGCGGTCATGCTGTTTCCGAATTTCGAGCAAGGCCGCGAGCTGATGCAAACGGCGAATATTGTGCATATTGCGTGCGCGATGGTCATGATTTTCCTGGCGAGCTTTCACATTTACCTCGGCACTATCGGGACCAAGGGCGCCTACGAGGGGATGCGCACCGGCTACGTGGATGAAACCTGGGCGAAAGAGCACCACGGACTTTGGTACGAAGCAGTAAAAGCCGGCAAGGCGCGCCAGCAGTTCGCCGATGACGCGCCCGCGGACGTAAGATCACAGGTCGCTCAGGGGCTTAAAGTCTAGAGCCTGGATTTGAATCGAGGGAGACACGATGAAATTCAATAAAGCAATGATCGTCGCGGCGCTGTGCGTAATGACCACCGGTGCGGTCTATGCGAAGTTGCCGGCGCCGCAGTTGACCGACGAACAGAAAGCCAAGGCCGAGGAAACCAAGGCCAAAGCGGCCGATGCAGCGAAAAAAGACGGTGAGCTTCTTACCAAGTCGCAGGATCGTGTCGCCGACCGCTATATCAAGGCGCAGAAGGCCAAAGGTATTACCGTCAAGCCGACGCCGATTGTCGTGGCCGCGGCGCCGGCACCGGCAGCCAAACCTGCAGTGGCCCCGGCCCCTGCCGCACCGGCCAAGAAATAGCGGTTCAAAGCAATCCAGAGGGTTGAAAAAGGCGCACCACGGTGCGCCTTTTTTAATTGCACGCCCGAAGCGGGCCGGATATTTAACGTCCGATGGCGAGCAGTAGCCACGCCGCCGCGATGCTACCGGCGAACGCCGAACCGTAGAGCAACACCTTGGTGGCGATGCCGGGGTGCACGCCAAAGTCGTGCAGGCAGTGGTAAATGCGGTGCGCGGCGTGCCACAGGAAGAGCGCGATGACGGCGAACAAGGCGGTCTTGCCGCCCAGTGAGTGGGCAAATCCCAGCACGCGGGAGTACGCCAGTGCCGCCGGCGGCATGCCGACGCCGGTGGGGGCGGCGATGCCGGTGATGAATACCAGTACCGGGCCCACGAGTGCCGAGAGCACGCCGCCGGCACCGAACAGCGACCAGAAAATGGGTGCGTTCGAGCGTTTCATAATCCGCACCACCGCACGGTCGCATACACCGCCGCCGATACGACGAGTGTCGCCGCCCAGCCCGCGGTTGACAGGAGAAGCCCGGGAACCGGTTTGCCGCCAACGTGAATCAGCGGCAGCGTCTTCGGCAGCACTTTCCACCAGGTGTACGCGTGGTAGCACATGGCCAGCAGCAGGAAGGCGTGGAACACAATCGCCAGTGGTTCGCGCAACGCGGCCAGCCACATTTCGTATGGCGCCTGGCCCTGGCTCAAGCGCCACACGCCGACGAGCAGTATCACCGCATAGATCGCGACGACCACGCTCGTGACTTCCATGATCATGTAACGCACGTAATACGGATTCCTGCGCCACCAGCCCTCCATAGGCCGCACGTAAGGCTTGCGCACGCTCATTTGGCGGCTCCCTTCGGCATTACAAAGCGCAGAAAATAATCCAGTGCGCTATGGGTCTTGTTCATGTTGATGGCGCGCGCCGGGTCGACGCCCTTGGGGCAGACTTCCGAACAGTAACCGACCAGCGTGCACGACCAGACGCCGTCCTCGCTGTTGACGAGTTCCATCCGTTCGTCTTTGCCGCCGTCGCGTGTATCGGCGTTGTAACGGTGCAGCAGCGCGAGCGCGGCGGGACCGGTAAACGACGGATTCATCCCGAATTGCGGGCACGCCGCGTAACACAAGAGGCAGTTGATGCAGGAGGCGAATTGCTCGTACTGCGCAAGCTGGGCGGGCGTCTGCAGGTATTCGCCGTCATCCAGCGAGCGAGCATGCCTGGGAATGATGTACGGCTTGATGCTTTCGAGTTTCGTGACGAAGTCATCGATCGAAACCACCAGATCGCGTTCGATGGGAAAGTGCGCGAGCGCCTCAACCCGCAATTTTCCCGGGTAGAACTCGCGCAGAAAGGTTTTGCACGAGAGCTGGGGCGTGCCGTTGATCATCATGCCGCAACTGCCGCAGATTGCCATGCGGCACGACCAGCGGAAACTCAGCGACCCGTCGAGATAGTCCTTGATGTACTGCAGCCCCTGCAGCACGGACATGTCGTCGGTGAACGGAACCTGGAAGGTCTGCAGCACCGGTTCCGCATCCTGCTCCGGGCGGTAGCGCAGTACTTCGATTTCGATGGATTTCCCGGTATCAGGCATGGCCCGCCTCTTTCTTTCGATCTGCTTCCGCTTTCTCGCCCGCGGCGCCGTAGGCGCGCG
>JAYVME010000137.1:0-5503 GCA_043759115.1 Betaproteobacteria bacterium
GGCTTCTCGGTGGCCTTTGCATTCGCCATCGCCGCCTTGCTGGGCGGAAGGCTCGATGCGACGTGGGCGCGCTGGTCGCGGCCGTGGACGACGCTCGCCTGGTGTTTCCTGACCATCGGCATCATGCTCGGCAGCTGGTGGGCTTATTACGAGCTGGGTTGGGGCGGCTGGTGGTTCTGGGATCCGGTCGAGAACGCATCGTTCATGCCCTGGCTGGTGGGCACGGCGTTGATGCATTCCCTGGCGGTGACTGAAAAGCGCGGCGGCTTCAAGAGCTGGACCGTATTGCTTGCAATCTGCGCATTCAGCCTCTCCCTGCTCGGCACGTTTCTCGTGCGCTCGGGCGTGCTCACTTCGGTGCACGCGTTTGCAACCGACCCCAGGCGCGGTATTTTCATACTCGCGTTTCTCTCAATAGTGATCGGCGGTTCCTTAATCCTGTTTGCTTGGCGCGCGCCGCGGGTCGGGCTCGGCGGCGCCTTTGCGCTGGTATCGCGCGAATCGATGCTGCTGGCCAACAATGCGTTGCTCGTGGTGGCGGCCGGTTCGGTGTTGCTCGGCACGCTTTATCCGTTGTTCCTCGACGCGCTGGGCCTCGGAAAGATATCGGTGGGCCCGCCGTATTTCGACAGCGTGTTCGTGCCGCTGATGACGCCGGCGATTTTCCTGATGGGGATAGGCCCGCTCGCGCGCTGGAAAGAAGCCAGCCTGCCGGATCTTGCGACGCGGCTGAAATGGGCTTTTGCGGTCAGTATCGCAACCGCGCTCGTATTGCCGTTCGCGCTGGGCGCGTGGACGCCGCTCATCAGCTTCGGTCTCGCGCTCGCCTTGTGGGTCGTTACGTCGACGGCGCTTAACCTGTATTCACGCCTGGCATCACTGACCGGCACGCTGCGAGCGCGTCTCGCCAGCCAGCCGCGCGCCTATTACGGCATGTTGATTGCGCACTGCGGTATCGCGGTTTTCATCATAGGCGTCACGCTGGTGAAAGGGTATGAAAGCGAGCGCGACGTGCGCATGGCAATCGGCGACAGCATCGCGGTCGGCGGCTATGCGTTCCGCTTCGATGGCGTCGAAAACGTAACCGGACCCAACTACCGCGCCGCGCGCGGCAAGGTGTCCGTCAGCCGCGAGGGCCGGGAACTGATGGTATTGCGCCCCGAGAAACGCATCTACAACGCACAGAATATGCCGATGACCGAGGCCGCTATATCGACCGGACTATTCGGCGATCTGTACGTTTCGCTGGGCGAACCGGTGAGCGATGGCGCGTGGAGCGTGCGCGTCTATCGCAAGCCGTTCGTGACCTGGATCTGGGGCGGTTGCATCATCATGGCGCTGGGCGGATTCGTGGCGCTAACGGACCGTCGCTATCGCAAGGTCGCGCGGCACGAAGCCGAAGTGCTCCCCGCCGGCGCGAAACAACCGGTTGCCGGTTGAGCGCGATCGCGACATGAACCGCTATCTGATTCCGCTCGCGGTATTCATGGTGCTGGTGGTGTTCCTCGCCATCGGACTCAGGCTCAACCCGCGCGAAGTGCCGTCGCCGCTGATTGGCAAGCCCGCACCAGCATTTCAGCTTGCGCAGTTGCATGAGAGCGGCAAAGCGCTGGGCAAAGAAGACATGCGAGGCCAGGTGTGGTTGCTTAACGTGTGGGCGTCCTGGTGCGTATCGTGCCGGGAAGAGCATCCGGTACTGCTGGAACTGGCGAAGCGCAACGTGGTGCCGATTTACGGCCTCAATTACAAGGACAAGCGCGACGACGCGCTCGGGTGGCTCAAACAGTTCGGCGATCCCTATGCGCTGAGCGTTGTCGACGGCGACGGCCGCGTCGGCATCGATTACGGCGTGTACGGCGTACCCGAAACTTTTGTCATCGATAAAGCCGGTGTCATCCGCTATAAACAGATCGGACCGGTCACGCCGGAGGCGCTCAAAGACAAGATCCTGCCGCTGGTGCAGCAGTTGCAGCAATCATGAGAGCGACAATACTGCTGCTCATTTTACTGTTAGCGCTGCCGTTTGCGGCGTGTGCGCAGACCGCGCAACCCATGCCGGATGATCCGGTGGCGAACAAACGGGCAGTCCAGCTCGCCGACCAGTTGCGTTGCCTCGTCTGCCAGAACCAGACTATTGCCGATTCGAACGCCGAACTCGCGCTTGATCTCAGACGCCAGATCCGCGAGCAGATTGCAGAGGGGAAGAGCGACGGGCAAATCGTCGATTTCATGGTCGAGCGTTATGGCGACTTTGTCCTGTACCGGCCGCCGCTCAAGGCGACGACTCTTTTTCTGTGGTTCGGGCCGCCCGTGCTGCTGTTACTGGGGATTATTTTTTTGCTGCGTTACCTGAGTTCGCGGCGCAAGCGCGTCGAGCAGCAGCCGTTGTCTGCCGGCGATCGGCGGGTGGCAGAAGCGCTGCTCGGTAATGAAAACGAAGGTGAACGCAAATGACGTGGTTTTTGGTGATCGCGGCGGCAATGGCCGCCATCGCGCTGGCGTGGGTGTTGCCGGTGCTGCTGCGCCGTCGGGGCGCGGGCGTCGTCGTGCAAGCGCGCGCCTCTAATCTTGCAATCCTCAAAGACCAGTTGGCGGAACTTGCGGGTGACGTCGCCGCCGGGACGTTGTCGCAGCAGCAGTACCAACAGGCGCGCGAAGATCTGGAGCGCCGCGCGCTTGAGGAAACGCGCGACGCCGTTGCGCCCGCCGCATCCGCGCCGGCGCGCGCGCGCTGGACGACCGTTGTGCTGGCAGTTTCAATACCCGTTTGCGCGGCCGCGCTGTATTGGCAGTTTGGCACACCGGAGGCCATGTCGCCCGCATCGGATGTCCACAACGCCGGCAAGGTGGCGCCGCAGGAAGTCGAAGCGATGGTGGCAAAGCTCGCCGCGCGGCTGGCGCAGACGCCGGACGACGGCAATGGCTGGGCGCTGCTGGCGCGCTCCTACCTGGTCATGCAGCGCTACCCGGAGGCGATCGCTGCTTACGAGCGCGCAGCAGTGATACTTAAGGATAACGCAGACCTGTTGGCCGATTACGCCGACGTGCTGGCGATGAGTCAGGGCCGGCGCATCGAAGGTAAACCCCTGCAAATTGTAGAGCGCGCACTCAAGATTGACCCGACACAATGGAAGGCGCTCGCCATGGCGGGCTCGGCCGCGTTCGAGCGCAAGGATTATAAGCAGGCGATCGTGTACTGGGAGAAACTGCAAAGCCGCGCCGAACCGGGCTCCGAGTTCGCACGCAAGGTGGGTGCCAACATCGACGAGGCGCGCCAGCTGGGCGGGATCAAGGCGCCGGCGAGGGCGGAGATTAAGCCGGACGCGAAACCGCAGACTTCAGCGCCAGGCGCGAGCGTGGAGGGCAGCGTGACGCTCAGCCGTGAGCTCGCCGGCAAAGTGGCGCCGACCGATACGGTATTCGTGTTCGCGCGCGCGGCTGAAGGGCCGCGCATGCCGCTCGCGATTCTGCGTTTCCAAGTAAAGGACCTGCCGGCGAAATTTCATCTTGACGACAGTCTCGCCATGTCGCCCGAGATGAAGCTGTCGAATCACCCCGACGTCGTGATCGGTGCGCGTGTCTCGAAAACCGCCAGCGCCACGCCGCAGAGCGGCGATTTACAAGGCGCGAGCACGAAAGTGAAAGTGGGCGCAACCGGCGTCGGGGTGGTGATCGACTCGGTCGTGCCGTAGAAGAGCGGCGACCGAGCTGTCGCAGGTCTGAATGCGACTGCTGTCGGTTCGAAGTCCGAGCGAGCGTGTATGTGCGCCACCGCACATCCCTAAAAGGCTTTTACTGATAGTATACAAGGCGAGTAGGCGCGGGCACCGGCTAAGAAAGGGACACTCCTATGCGAAAACAGAGGGCAACAGTCTTCTATTACGGCCGCTTACTTGCGTTCGCCATCGCAAGCACGGCGATGTTGTTCGGCTTCGAGGCTACAGCAGCAGAAGAGATCAAGATCGGCGGCACCGGCGCTGCGCTGGGCACGATGCGGCTGCTTGGCGAAACTTTCTCGAAGCAGAATTCCGATGTAAAAGTCACGATACTGCCCAGTCTCGGCAGCGGCGGCGGCATTAAAGCCGCCGCGAAAGGCGCTGTCGACATCGCAGTCAGCTCGCGTCCGCTAACGGAAGACGAGCGCCGGCTCGGCCTTATGGAAAGCGAGTATGCCCGCACGCCGTTTGTATTCGCCGTGTCGACCAAGTCCAAAGTCACCGCGATCACGACCGGGCAGATCGCCGATCTGTACGCGGGCAGGACACAGACCTGGCCCGATGGCAGCCGGGTTCGTTTTGTGCTGCGCCCCGTGGTAGAAGGGGATACCGATCAGATCAAGAAAATGGCCCCCGCAGTCGCAGAGGCGCTGATCCACGCTGAAAAAATCCCCGGCACACCATTCGCCGTGACCGATCAGGACGCTGCCAATGACATTGAGCGCATCCCGGGCGCGTTTGGAGCTACCACCCTGGCCTTGATCAAATCCGAGGATCGTTCGCTGAGGGCGTTGGAGCTCAATGGCGTGGCTGCTACCGTTCAAAATGCAGCCGGCGGGCGCTACCCGCATTACAAACGGCTGTATCTCGTCACTCACGCGAAGCAAGCTGCCGCAGTACAGCGCTTTATTGCTTTCGTGCGTTCCCCCGCTGGGCTTGAAATCCTGGTGCGCAATGGACACTGGACCCCCTAAAAGTCTCGCTCGCGAATCCGCCGGCGACGAGGGGCTGGTCTCGATCGTTAGCCGGGTGGCCTTCTCGGTCGCATTGATAGTCACGATCGCCCTGCCGCTCGTTTATTGGAGCGTCGCGTACCGGGGCCTTAGCACCACCTTGGTATTTAAGACCAAGGTCAAAGCGACGGCGCTGAGCGCATTGGTGACTGCCAATCCCGACCTGTGGATGTATCAGGAACACCGCCTGTCGGAGCTGTTGACGAAACACCCGCTACCGCTCGAAACCGAATCGGCTCAGATTTACGACCTGCGGGGCGACCTCATCGCGAAAGGCGGTGAAACGCCAGCGTCTCCGGTGCTGAGCCGTTCGACTCCCCTGTACGATTCCGGGCGCGCAGTCGGCCGCGTAGACATGAGTGACTCGCTTCGCCCGCTGATAGTCGGCACCGGCATTGCTACCCTGCTGGGCATGCTGCTCGCTGCCGCGGTATTCGGCGCGCTGCGCGTCGTGCCCCTGCGCGCTTTGCGGCGGGTTACCGACGCTTTATTCGCGCAGAAAGAGCGCGCCGAAGTCACGCTCCACTCAATTGGCGACGCAGTAATCACCACCGACGAAGGCGAACGCGTGGATTATCTGAACCCCACGGCGGAAAAACTGACCGGCTGGGGCCTGCGGGAAGCCAGCGGCAAGCTGCTCTCCGAAGTGCTGCAATTATGCAACGCGACGACGGGAAAGCCGATTCCCAACCCGTTGCACCAGGCGCTTGCCGAGAATCGGATCGTCACCTTCGACAGCAACATCGATTTGGTGCGGCGGGACGCGAGCCGATT
>JAYVME010000138.1:0-5481 GCA_043759115.1 Betaproteobacteria bacterium
CCGCCACAGCTTCAACGAGGCTTATCTGATGCACACATCCACCTCGCCTCAGTACGCGATCATCGCATCGTGCGACGTCGCGGCGGCGATGATGGAACCGCCGGGCGGCAACGCGCTGGTGGAGGAATCGATACTCGAAGCCATCGATTTCCGGCGCGCGATGCGCAAGATCGACGCCGAGTTCGGCGATTCGTGGTGGTTCAAGGTGTGGGGGCCGGAGCATTTGGTCGAAGAGGGTATCGGCGATCGCGATGACTGGATGCTGAAATCCAACGACCGCTGGCACGGCTTTGGCGATCTCGCGCCCGGTTTTAACATGCTCGATCCGATCAAGGCGACGGTTATCACACCGGGACTCGATGTGTCGGGCGCGTTCTCGAATCCCGGCATGCCCGCGGCAGTAGTGACCAAATATCTGGCCGAGCACGGCATCATCGTCGAGAAGACCGGTCTGTATTCGTTCTTCATCATGTTCACCATCGGCATTACCAAAGGCCGCTGGAACTCGCTGGTCACGGAACTGCAGCAGTTCAAGGACGATTACGACAACAACCGCCCGCTGTGGCGCATCCTGCCCGAGTTCGTCGGCAAGTATCCGCAGTACGAGAAAGTCGGCTTGCGCGATCTGTGCACGCAGATCCACGGCGTCTACAAGGCCAACGACATAGCGCGGCTGACGACCGAAATGTATTTGTCCAACATGGAGCCCGCCATGCGGCCCGCCGACGCGTGGGCGCGGCTTGCGCACCGCGAAATCGACCGTGTCGAGATCGACCAGCTCGAAGGCCGCATCACCAGCGTCCTCCTAACCCCGTATCCGCCTGGTATTCCGTTGCTGATTCCGGGCGAGCGTTTTAACTCGACTATCGTGCGCTATCTAAAATTCGCAAAATCCTTCAACCAGAAATTCCCCGGCTTTGATACCGATATCCACGGCCTCGTCGCGGATGAAACGAGCCGGCGCTCAAGGTATTTCGTGGATTGCGTGTCGCAGAAGGCGGCGGGCGCTTAGAGCAATCGCACCTTAATCGTCATGCCCGCGCAGGCGGGCATCCAGACGCATTTGAATTTCCTGGGTTCCTGCCCCGGCCTGATACCTGCCGGGGCAGGCTCACGCGCGCGGGAACGACGAATGTGCTATTACTCAGAACTTCCTCACGCAGCCTCAGCACGTTCATCGAAAGTTGACGCATAGGGGATTCGGCTGCCGACGTCCGCTTCCGCGACCGGGCCTTCGGCTAACGAGTCGCGGCAGCGCCCTCCCGAACGTTCGTCGTAACTTTAAGCAGATGCGTAGGTCGGTCGCGGGCTCGTCTTCACGGTCACATCCCCGCGATGCGGGGCCCCTGTTCCGCGTTCCGACGAGCTACTTCCACCCCTTCTTGGCTTTTTCCATCCAGTCTTTGGCTTGGGTTTCGGCTTCTTTGATCTGTTCGCGCGGCATCTCGGCGGCGACTGTTTTCAGGTGCTCCTGCGCGATGTCATCGCCCTGGAGGGAGGCGACCGTCAGCCAGTAATACGCCGACCGCAGATCCTTGTCGACGCCTTTGCCTTCGTAATACAGCATGCCGAGATCGGACTGCGCCGAAACATGACCGCGCATCGCCGCCTCCCGAAAATGTTTGGCGGCCTCGGCATAACTCTGTATGGTGCCGTCGCCTTTGAAGAACAGGGTGCCGAGGTTGTAATGAGCCGCGCGATCACCCTGTGCCGATGCGAGCTGGAACCAATGGAAAGCGGCTTTCGGGTTTTTCTCGACGCCGTAGCCGCGCGCGTACATCAGTCCGAGTGAAACCTGCGCGTAGCGGTCGCCTTTTTTGGCGAGCAGTTCATACCAGTGCGCAGCCTGCTTGAAATCCTGTTCGACGCCTTTGCCGATGTTGTACGCTTCTGCGAGTTGGCGCGCCGCGGTTCTGTCGCCGGCCTCGGCGCGGATCTTCAGATCGTTGAGCGGGATATTGTCCTGCGCAACAGCGATGCCGCTGGCCAGTGCAAAAGCGCAGACGAGGATGGCGAGGTGCTGGCGCATGGCAATCACAGCGGTTTGCGGTCGTAGACTGTCAGTGTGTAGCGGTGTGCATTCTTCTCGTCCGCCGCGTGCGCCGTAACCGCGCCCGTCTGCCATTGCGCGAGGTCGAACTCCGGCATGCGGGTATCGCCCGCGACCGTCACGTCGACTTCGGTCAGGTAGATGCGGTCGGCGCGCGGCAGCGCGGCCGCGTAGAGTTGTCCGCCGCCGATCACAAAAATCTCGTCATCATTCCGGCACGCCGCGATTGCTGCATCGAGCGACGCCGCCACGATGGCGCCTGCAATCGCATAGCCCGCCTGGCGCGTCACGACCACCGTGGTGCGGCCGGGGAGCAGGCGTCCGATGGATTCCCAGGTATTACGTCCCATGACGATGTGATGCCCCATGGTGATCGTTTTGAACATCTTCAACTCGCCGGGCAGGTGCCAGGGGATCGCATTGTCGGCGCCGATCACGCGGTTGTTTGCCATGGCCACTATGATCGAGAGGCGTGAGGCGTGGGGCGTGAGGCGGGAAGCACTTAGAGCGCCTTGCTTTTTCTCCTCACGCCTCACGCCTCTCGCCTCACGCTTCACACCGCAATCGGCGCTTTGATCGCCGGATGCGGGTCGTAGTTTTCGAGCGCGAAGTCGGCATAGGTGAAGTCGAAAAGATTCTTCACCGCGGGGTTGAGCCGCATGGCCGGAATGGTGCGCGGGGCGCGCGACAACTGTTCGCGCGCCTGCTCGAGGTGGTTCATGTAGAGATGCGTGTCGCCGAAGGTATGCACGAAATCGCCGGGCTTCAAGCCGCACACCTGCGCGACCATCATCGTCAGCAGCGCATACGAGGCGATGTTGAACGGCACGCCGAGAAAAATGTCGGCACTGCGCTGGTACAGCTGGCACGAGAGCCTGCCGCCCGCGACGTAGAACTGAAAAAATGCATGGCATGGCATCAGCGCCATCTTGTCCAGATCGCCAACGTTCCATGCCGAGACGATCATGCGGCGCGAGTCCGGGTTTTTGCGGATCTGCTCGAGCACCTGGCTGATCTGGTCGATATGGCGTCCGTCCGCGGCCGGCCACGAACGCCACTGGTAGCCGTAGACGGGGCCCAGATTGCCCTCTTTGTCGGCCCACTCGTCCCAGATGCCGACGCCGTTGTCCTTCAGGTACTGGATGTTGGTGTCGCCTTTGAGAAACCACAGCAGTTCATGAATGATCGATTTCAGGTGCACTTTTTTGGTGGTCAGCAGCGGAAAGCCCGCGGCGAGATCGAAGCGCAATTGCGCGCCGAACACGGAGAGCGTGCCGGTGCCGGTGCGGTCGCTCTTTTTCGCGCCGTTGGTCAGCACGTGCTGCATCAAGTCGAGGTAGGGGCGCATGTTGGGTCAGGATTGAGGATTGAGAGTTCTACTACGGCCAGACGATTTTCACACTATCAATTTTAATCGATATTGCCGCGGTACGGTTTCTTGAGCATCCAGTTGACCATCGCTTCGACGGTTTCACGTTCCTTGCCGAGATAGCCGTGGGCACTGAAGGCCTCGCACGGATCCGAGCGCGCCGCTTCCCCGCCCTGAACGGTGATCAGAGGGAATTTTGCCGCGAGCGACTTTGCATTGCGATAAGGCGTGGCAAAGCAACCGTCATCCACATGATGCACGAACAACACCGGCGCGCTTATGGTCGTGAAATCGAAGCCGCTCAGCCCCTGGCCCGAGCGGGCGGCGACAAACATGGTCGAGGTCAGCACGACCCCCGATACGCGGTCGGTGAGCGCGCGTCCCGCGGCGGCGGCCGAAAGAGTGCCGCGACTGGTGCCGATAAGAAATATCGGGACATTGGCGAGGCGTTTTTTTAGTTCGGCAACTATGACCGCTACATCGGTTGCGTGCTTGTCGCCGAGCCGGAACCAATCTTCCATGCCCTGCGGTTGATCGGAGGGGGTGTCCACAACTGCAGTTGCAACGCCGCCATCGGTGAAAAAATTGCGCGAGCGCACCAGAAAGTTGCCCGCACCAAATTTGATCTGGCCGCTTTCCATACGCAGCCGGATGCTGCCATACCCGCCGGGAAACAGGACGGCAACTGCGGCGGGCTGCTTTGCCGGAGTATTCAGCAGGAATGATTGCGTGACATCTTCGCGCGTTTGCAGCGTCACGATTTCTTCCGCGGCGAAGAGCGATGCCGGCATCAACAGCGCGGCGCCCGCGGCGATGCCGCTGATCGCTTTGACCGTGGTTTCCCGGAACCTGCGCATGGAACGATTATAATTGCCCCGGTCCCGCCCTCATAGGAACTTCATGCTCGCCAAACTGACTCAGCACGCGGCTGCGCCCAATGCGGCGGCGTCGCGTAAACACACGCATTTCCTGTTCATCCTGCCGCCCGCCAGGCAGTTGTCGCGCGAGTGGCCTGCCGGCGACGTTCTTGCGTCGCTGATGGCGCGCCGGCGCATGAAAGCAGGCGAGCTCGCGAAGTCGGCGGTCTCCGGCAATCTCAGGGACGGCGCGCTTGCGAGCTGGGTCATGCTCGACGCATCGAAATCCACGTTTGCCGCGCACGCGACGCTGCGCGGTGCATTGCAGCCCCTGCTGGCCGAGAACCCCGCGGAAATTGCGATTGTCGTAAGTGGAGATGACGCGCAGCGCAAGTATGCGGCGCAAATTGCGGTGTATTGCGCGTGGGTCAATGGAGCGGCATTGCCGGAGCGCAAGAAAAAGCGCGAACGCAAGCCGCTCACGTCGATCCACTTATACGGTCACCGGGACCCGGACGAGTTCGCCGCATGGCGCGCGCGCGCGGAAGGCAACGTGCTGTGCCGCGAGTTGACCGTATTGCCGCCGAATGAACTCACTCCCGCGACCTATCGCGAGCGCATCAAGCAGTTGGCGCGGGAAAGCGGCTGGCAGCGCGAGGAATACGATTACAAGCGGCTCAAAAAAATGGGCGCCGGCGCATTTTGCGCGGTGGCGCAGGGCAGCGACGCGCACGACGCCGCGATTGTGCATCTCAAATATGCGCACCCGCTCGCCGCGCAGAACGTGGCACTGGTCGGCAAGGGCATTTGTTTCGATACCGGCGGGCACAATCTGAAGTCCGCGCGCTACATGTACACCATGCACGAAGACATGAACGGCTCGGCGGTCGCGCTCGGCATTCTGCTCGCGGCGACACGCATGAAGCTGCCGGTCAATATCGATTGCTGGCTGGCGATCTCACGCAACGACATCAGTCCGCGCGCCTACCATCAGAACGAAGTCGTGCGCGCGCTGAACGGCACCACCATCGAAGTCATGCACACCGACGCCGAAGGACGCATGGTGCTCGCCGATACGCTGACACTCGCCGCGCGCGGCAAGCCGCAGCTCATCGTCGATTTTGCGACGCTCACCGGCAGCATGCATGTCGCGCTGGGCGACCGCTACAGCGGCATCTTCGCGACCAGCGATGCGCTTGCCGCGC
>JAYVME010000139.1:0-12153 GCA_043759115.1 Betaproteobacteria bacterium
GCCAGCCACAGCATTTCCATTCCGAGTTCGTCGCAGAGTTGCGCCTCGCGCAGCGTCTCCTCGATGATCCGGCCGTCGTGGTTCGGATCCATAGCCGCCGGGAACAGGAAATTGCTGAATTTCATTTATCGTTCTTTCGGTTTGTAGAGAGAACAATGCCGCGCGCGCTTTGTCAACGTACATTTGGAAGACGCGCTGCTAGTCCATTTTTATGCCGGCCGCCTTCACGAGCTTGGTCCATTTGTCGATCTCGGCGCGGATCAATTTGTCGAACTGCGCCGGCGTATCGCCGACCGGATCCAGCCCCTGCGTGCCGAACATGTCGACTATGGCCGGCAGCGCCAGTATCTTGATCAATTCACGATTAAGCTTATCAATGATCGCGCGCGGTGTTTTCGCGGGCGCGACGATGCCCTGCCAGTTTTGCACTTCGAATCCCGGCACGCCCGCTTCGGCGATGGTCGGCACGTCGGGCGCCGCCTTGGCGCGATGTGCCGTGGTGACGCCGAGCGCGCGCAGCTTGCCGCTTTTCACGAACGGCAGCGCCGGCGCGATGGTGCTGAACAATAGCTGGATCTGCCCGGCGAGCAAATCGGTGAGCGCCGGCGCCGTGCCCTTGTACGGCACGTGCACGATATTTACGTTGGTGGCGTGCTTGAAGAGCTCGCCCGTCATGTGCAGCGACGAAGCCACACCCGCCGAGCCGAAGTTGAGCGTGCCGGGTTTGGCGCGCGCCAGCGCGATCAATTCGCGCACGTTGGCGGCCGGCACGCCGGGATTTACGACAAGCATGAACGGCGAAGTCACCAGCAGCGTGACCCCCGCGAAATCGCGCGCCGGCTTGTAGGGGAGATTCGGCCGCAACGCGGGATTGTGCGCGAGACTGCCCATGCTGCCGAGAAAGAGCGTGTAGCCGTCGGGATCGGCGGTCGCGGCGAGCTGCCCGCCGATCAAGCCGCCGGCGCCGCCGCGGTTGTCGACGACGAATTGCTGACCGAGCGATTCGGTGAGCCGTGTCGACATCGCGCGCGCGAGCAAATCGTTGCCGCCGCCTGGAGGAAAGGGAACAATGACGCGCACGGGGTGATTAGGGTACGGTTGGGCAGTGGTTGGCGCCTGCGCGATTAACACGGCGGCCGCGGCCGACTCGCGGACGTTCACATCCCGCAAGCGGGAGCCCTGCTCACTGCTCGCGTCCAGCCCCCCTTGCGGAAAGGGAACAATGACGCGTACCGGGTGGTTGGGATACTTTGCTGGTTGCGCAAAAACTGGCGGGAGAGACGCGATCACGAACATTGCGGCGCAAGCCCATACCACAGGATTTGAGATTTGGGACTCGGGATTTAGAGCGCGTTTCAAAATGAAATCCCACCCTGCGCTACCTTTATTTTGAAATGCGCTCTTGGTTTCATGCGGTCGGTATCCTCCTGCAATTTTATTAATAACCGTGTCACTCGGCGCGTATATTGGCTTCACGCGCCACGCGCGTCCATTTTTCGATTTCGGCGATTATCACACGCGCAAACGCCGCGCGCGACATGGGCCGCGGCTCGGCGCCTTCGGCCGCGAGACGCTGGGCGGATTCCGGCTCCACCAGTATCGCGGCAATCTCGTTATTGAGTTTCGTAATGATGGCGCCGGCGCGCGCGGCGCGAATAGTGCGGTTGCGGCGAGCATGCAGCAATACGTGACGCGCATTGTCCACAGTTCATGAATTCGAGGTATTTATTTTCTCACGATCGCGGCCCCCGCGCCCGCCGCGCCGGATGACAATAACGTGTGCCGCTTGCGGCCCGTCATTTATACTGCATCTTTTGGCGGCGCCGCGGAAAGAGAAGAACCATGCACGATAGTGTCGAGGACCCGCATTTGCGCTGGACGCCGGAGTTGACGGCAGCCGCGGTCCGCCTGCTTCAGGGCCATCCGCCGGACGTCAAAATACCGGCCATGGAGCACGATGGCGCGACCTACCTCGATCTGCGCGGCATCCGCATTGAGGATTGCCGCCTCGACTTCGCGTCGTTCCGGAAGTGCGAGATCACGCTTGAGACCATCCGCTTTCTGGCGGTGGTTGAAGGCGTGGCCGGCATCACGGTGCTCGGCATGCTGATCGCTTCGTGGACCAAGAAAATCATGTACCGATGAATATAAACGCTACCGTGCGCGCGATCTCGCGCGAAGCGATGCTGGAACTGCCGATCGGCCGGTATGAAGACGAGGTGTGCCTGGTGACGACGTCGCACGATCTGGCGCGCGCCGAGACGGACATCCGGCAGGAAAGAGTGGTTGGCTTCGATACCGAGACGCGGCCCGCGTTCACGCGCGGCGAAAGTTATCCGCCCTGTCTCTTTCAGGCAGCCACCGCGCGCGTCGTTTACCTGTTCCAGTTGCACCGAACGAATGCTTTCCCGCTGCTCGCCGAAATGCTCTCGGCATCGCACATCATCAAGGCCGGCGTGGCGGTGGCGGACGATCTGCGCACTCTAAAGCGCGTGTTTCCGGTGAGCGAGAAAAACGTGGTCGATCTGGGCATCGTCGCGCGCCGGTCGGGCCTTGACCAGACCGGCCTGCGTAACCTGGCCGGGATGTTCATGGGCATCCGCATTCCGAAAGGCGTCAAGACATCCAATTGGGCCGCGCCGCATCTCACCGCCCAGCAGATCACCTACGCCGCCACCGACGCGTGGGCGTGCCGCGAGTTGTATTTGCGTTTCGAGAGTCTCGGCCTGCTGCGCGGCAATCGGCCGGACTGATTGCATGGAGTATCCCGCGCGCATTCTGGCGACTTCGCGGTCAATTGCTAAAAACCAGCCGCCGCATAATAATGGATCAAACCACGCTTTCTTATCGAGGAGAATTTGGATGATTACCGTCAAACTGATTACCGCGCTCGCCGCCGCAATGCTGCTGGCGATGCCGGCGACGCACGCCGCGCCGGCGGGCTTTCCGGAAAAGCCGATCCGGCTCGTCATCGGCAGCGCGCCGGGCTCGGGCCCCGATATCATCTCGCGCGTGCTCGCCGACCGTTTGTACGGTGCGTGGGGCCAGCGCATTGTCGTCGATGCGCGGCCCGGCGTGGCCGGCATCCTCAGCGCGGACCTCGTGTTGCGCGCGGTGCCCGATGGTTATACGTGGATGATGTTGACTTCGCAGTTGCTGGTCGCGACTTCGGTCTATCCCAACGTCAAGTTCAACCTCGCCAAGGATTTTGTGTCGATCAGCCTGATCGGCACGGTGCCGTTCGTGCTCGTGGTGAATACGGAATTGCCCGCCAAGTCGATACGCGAGCTGATCGAGCTCGCGAAAAAAACACCGCTGCAATACGGCTCGGCCGGCACCGGCGCTTCCGAGCATCTGTCGGGCGATTTATTCACGCGCATGACGGGCACCACCATGCTGCACGTGCCGTACAAGGGCACGCCCGACGCGCTCACCGCGACGATGGGCAAGGAAGTGCATCTCACCTACGGCGTGGTGCCGGCGGTGATCGGCGCGGTGCAGTCGGGGCGCGTGCGGGCGCTCGGCGTCACCGGCCCCAAGCGCAATGCGCTGCTGCCCGACGTGCCGCCGATCTCGGAAACGGTGCCCGGCTATAACACGCTCGGCTGGTACAGCGTGGTGGCCCCCGTCGGCACGCCGGATGCGGTGCTGGCGAAAGCCAGCGCTGAAATCGCCAAGGCGGCGAAGGAGCCGCAATTCGGCGAACAGTTGAAAGGCCTCGGGATCGACATCGTCGGCAGCACGCGCGCGGAACTCGACGTATTCCGCCGCGCGCAGACCAAACAGATCGCCGACATCGTCAAAGCCGCCGGTGTGACGGTCAAGTGAAGGCGGTTTCAAAAACCGCGCGGAACCGCCGATGAACACCGATCAACGCAGATCAGGATTTTTCATCCTTCATCCTGCCGCCGTCGGCCTTAAACGCGATGCGGCTCCATCGTGAACCGCACGCATACCGTGTTGCCATGTGCAGTGCTCGTGCTGGCGCAGCTTGCCGCCTCGGCGGCGGCGCAGAACGCGGCGGTGACTTACCCGGGCAAGCCCATTCGTTTCGTCGTGCCGTATCCGCCCGGCGGCACGACGGACATTGTTGCGCGCGGCATCGGCCTGAAGCTCGCCGAGCGCTTCGGCCAGCAGGTGGTGATCGACAATCGCGGTGGCGCCAGCACCATCATCGGCGCGGATGCGGTCGCCAAATCGCAGCCGGACGGCTATACGCTGCTCCTGACTACCGCGACCACCATGTCGATCAATCCGCAGGTCAACCCGCGGCTGCCGTACGACGCGGTGCAGGACTTTGCGCCGATCACCTCCGCCGTCAACGTGCCCTTTATGATCGCCGTGCATCCGTCAGTGCCGGCGAATTCGATGATCGAACTCATTGCGCTGGCCAAGGCGAGGCCGGGGACGCTCAAGTACTCGACGCCGGGTGCGGCGTCGAGCAACCATCTCGCCGGCGCGTTGCTCGAATCGATGGCCGGCATCAAGCTCACGCACATTCCGTACAAGGGGTCGGGGCCGGCGACCATCGCCGCGCTCGGCGGTGAAGTCGACATCGTCATCACGGGCATTGCGACGGTCACCCCGCAATGGAAGGCGGGCAAGCTGAAGATACTCGCCATCGGCGCCGACAAGCGCCACCCGAGCTGGCCCGAGATTCCGTCCACCGGCGAGGCCGGGCTGCAGGGCTATTATGCGGGGACGTGGTTCGGCGTCGTCACGCGCGCGGGGACGCCGCGGCCGATCATCGACAAGCTCAATCGCGAGACCGTGGCGGCGCTCTCGGCGGGCGAACTCAATGAACGGCTGACCGCGATCGGCTTCGATGTGTTCACCGGCACGCCGGAGGATTTCGCGCGTTTCCTGCATAACGACCGGGCGCGCGCGGCAAAAGTCATCAAGGCGGCCGGGATTAAGGCCGCCGAATAGGCGCGTCAAGGCCGCCGAATAGTCGCTAATGTTCCTTCCGATATCCAGACCCTGAAAGCTGACCCGACATGCTGGTTTGCCCGACGACGCGCAGGAAACTGCTTCGCCTCCTGCCGCAAGGCGGGGAGGTGGCCGAGATTGGCGTGGCGAACGGAGATTTTTCGCAGGACATTCTGGCCGAGGCCAGGCCGCGACACCTGCACCTGATCGATCCGTGGGAGCACCAGGACCGCGCCGACTACGCAACGGATCTGAATAACGTTTCCGAACGCGAGCAGGATGATCGCTTCAATGCGGTGCTTGCCCGTTTCCGCGCGCAGATTGATGGCGGCGTGGTCAAGGTGCATCGCGATTACTCGGAGGATGCCGCGATTGTGTTCGCGAACGGGCAACTCGACTGGATCTATATCGACGGCATGCACACCGTTGAGGCCGCCTACGCCGACCTTGTGACCTATGCACCCAAAATCAGGGAAGACGGCTTCGTGGTCGGCCACGACTACACGAATCATCTGCAGGCGCAGCACTGGAATTTCGGCGTGGTCGAAGCCGTCAACCGGTTTGTGCGCGAGTTTGACTATGAATTCGTCGCGCTGACCCTCGAAAATTCCCCCACCTACGTGCTTACCAGGAGCAAGGATTCAGCGCGCCGGTTGATTGAAAC
This sequence comes from Betaproteobacteria bacterium, assembly GCA_043759115.1. Lineage (GTDB taxonomy): Bacteria > Pseudomonadota > Gammaproteobacteria > Burkholderiales > SG8-41 > PALSA-1004. The sequence continues at coordinate 5,594 of JAYVME010000139.1, forward strand.
GTTGATCCTCAACGTGCCCTATCTGGTCGAGATCCGGGATTTCCCCGCAAAGAATGATTTCCAGCACAAGTCGTTTGCGTTAGGCAAGGGCCTGATCGTTTACCCGTCGTTCTAGCGCCTGTCGGGATCGTTATGCGTCATGCCGCCGGTGCCGCGCGTTCCGTAGTGGAATTTCTTGCCGAACTCCGAGAGTTCCCCGTCGTACTCGTAGTCCTTGCCGCGAATGGTCAGCGCATCGGCGTCCACGGTCGACGCTGAGATGAAGAGCTTCGCCGCGATCGGCTTCGACGTGTTCACCGGCACGCCTGAGGAATTCGCGCTCTTGGCTACAGACGTACTTACTGTGGCTTGAAGCCGATGTCGTGCGCGATCTTGCCGTATTTGGCAAACTCTTTCTTGATGAACTCGGCGTAGAACTCAGGTGATTCGTTGGCGACGTTCAGCCCGGCGCCGACCAGCTTGGCGTGCACGTCCGGTTGCTGCATCGCGTGGTTGACCTCCGCGTTGAGGCGCCGGACGATCGCGCGCGGCGTGCCGGCCGGCGCGATAAAGCCGAACCATCCGCGCATGTCGTAACCGGGAACCTGATCCGCAAGCAACGGCAGATCGGGTTTGTCGGCGACGCGCACGTTATTGGTCACCCCGATCAGACGCATGCGGCCGGATAGCACGAGCGGCGACAGGCTCGTGTAGGAGCCGATCCCCGCCTGCACCTGGCCCGAGATCACATCGGTTGCAACCTGTGTGGCCCCCTTGTACGGAATGTGCAGGAACTTGAACCCCGCCATCGAGGCCAGGAGTTCGAACGCGAGGTGCGGATAACCGCCTTCGCCATTGGTCGCGACGGTGAGTTTTCCAGGATTTACTTTGGTCCACGCGATCATTTCCGCCGCGTTCTTGAACGGCGCGTTGGGATTGGCCACCACGGCCAGATAGTTTGTCGCGTTAAGCGCGACGGCCGCAAAATCCTTGAGCGGGTCGTACGGCAGCTTCTTGTAGGTGTGGGGCGCAACGACGAGGTTGCCGCCCTGGCCCACGCCGATGGTATAGCCGTCCGGCGTCGCGTTCTTCAACACCTCGAGCCCGATCTGGCCGCTCGCGCCGGCGCGGTTGTCGACGACGATCTGCTGTCCCATATGTTCGGACATGGCCGGGGCCAGGAGCCGCGCGATGATGTCGGCCGCTTCGCCGGGCGGGAACGGAATGATGACGCGGATCGGTTTGTCCGGATACGACTGCGCAGTGGCCGTGCCGGCGTAAGCGCCCGCTATCAGCGCAAGTGCGTATAGCAGCAAATTTTTCATGACCGTTCTCCTCAGTAAACCCGGGTGGCGCAAAGATACCGCAAACCGGCGCCGGGCGCACGCCGCTTCGTTGCGGGCGGAGCACGGAAACCCAAAGCCTGATCCGCGTTACCCTGCGAACAATTACCGGCTAGCCCGCCTTCTTTTTCACGTCGCCCGACTTCACGGCTTCGCTCATCTTCACCGGCGGCACGACCGGCACGATGCCGTTCATGAGCGTGACGGGAACGGTCTCGATCAGCTCGTCGATGGTGAACAATCCGTCGCCGCCCTTGTGCAGCGATTTGAAGTCCTCGCCGAAGTAATAAGTGTTGATGCGGCCGCGCTCGACATGGAAAACCTGGCCGTTGATGACGTCGGCCTGGTCGGTGCACAGGTACGCGACCATCGGCGCGATGTATTCCGGGCCGCGGTGCACCAGTGTGAGGTCGTATTGCTCCTTGGTCATCAGCCCGGCTTCGAACTTGCGCCGGCGGTTTTCTTTCACCGCGTCGGTCAGCGTCATGCGCGTGTCGGCCGCCGGGCAGATCGCGTTTGCCGTGATGCCCTGCTTGTAGGTTTCCTTGGCGATCGAGCGCGTGAGCGCGATGATGCCGGCCTTCGATGCGCTGTAGTTGCACTGGCCGACCGAGCCCTTGAACGCGTCGGACGAGAAATTCACGATGCGGCCGTAGCCCGCCTGCCGCATGAACTTGATCGCGTGGTGCGCCATGTTCCAGTGCCCCTTCAGATGCACGGAGACGACCGCGTCGAAATCATCCTCGGACATGTTCCAGATCATGCGTTCGCGCAGATTGCCGGCGACGCTGACCAGGATATCGATCTTGCCGTACTGCTCGATGCACTGGTTCACCATCAGGCCCGCTTTGAGGTAATCGGCCACCGAGTCGTAATTGGCTGACGCCTTGCCGCCTGCTTTCACGATTTCGGCTACGACTTCATCCGCCGGGCGCTCATCGGTCGGCTCGCCGCCGCGTCCGACACCGGGATCATTGACGACGACGCTCGCGCCTTGCGCGGCCAGCAACAGCGCGACCTCGCGCCCGATACCGCGGCCCGCACCGGTGACAACGGCTGCTTTTCCCTTGAGATGCATGTTATTTCCTCCCTGTTATGGTGTTCGGCGCTGAATATTGCCGCCAACAAAATGCAGACCACGCGGCTCGCGCGCGTGTTTCATACGGTTAGATTACCATGTCTGCCCGAGCCTTCGGAAGGGCGGGAGGATGAAGGGTGAATGGCGAGGGGTGAAAAAGATCTGGGGGTGTATGTTCCTTGATGATTCAGGATTCAGGACCCAAGACTCCGGTTCAAAGTTAGAATCCCGAATCCCGAATCCCGAATCCCGAATATGGACATGGACATGACGAAGCCTGTGACCGACTTTTCCGGCGTAAGCTTTGATGAAGCCGTGCGCCGCGCGCACGAACTGATTCCCTTCCTGCGCGATGAGGCGCCAAAGTGCGAGGCGATGCGCTGTCTCACGCCGGAAGTAATGGATGCTCTCAACCGCACCGGACTTTTCCGTTACCTTCAGCCGAAGGTGCGGGGCGGTATGGAACTGCCGTTCGTCGCCTACTTCGACATCCCGGAGATGTTGTCGCGCGGCGACATATCAGTCGGCTGGGTGGTCACGAATCTCGGTTCCCATCACCGCAATCTGGCCTGGTGGGACGCGCGCGCGCAGGAGGAAGTGTGGGGTGCGAATCGCGACGCGGGGATCGCTTCGGGCATCGCCTACCCGCAGGGCCGCGGCGTGCCCGCGGACGGCGGCATCGTGCTGTCCGGCGAATGGAGTTTTTCGTCCGGCACCGATCACGCGGACTGGAGCATGCTCGCGTGCATCGTGCGCGACAATGATCGGATTGTCGATTACGTGTACTGTTTATTGCATCGCTCGCAATACGAAGTCGTCGATGACTGGCACACGCTCGGCATGCGCGCGACCAGCAGCAAGACCGTGCGCTGCAGCAACGTATTTGTTCCCGCCTACCGCGCGCTGTCGATGTACGTCGCGCGCGAGGGCCATGCGTGGCCGGGCCTGGCGGTGCACCGCAATCCGATGTACCGGATTCCGATATCCGCGCTCGGCGGCCACGGCATCGGCGGCTGCCTGGTGGGCAATGCGCGCGCCGCGCTGGAGGCGGCCATCGCGCTGGTCAAGGCGCGCAGCACCAGTTATACCGGGGCGAAGATGCGTGATTTCCAGACGGTACAGTTGCGCATCGGCGCCGCCGGCGCGCAGATCGATGCGGCGGCGCTGGTTCTGCGTAACGATTGCGAGGACGTGCAGCGCACGTATGACGCCGGCGGCACGCTCGATATGGAAATGCGGCTGCGTTGCAAACGCAACTGTGCGTTCGCGGCGAAGCTGTGCATGGAGGCCGTCAGCTCCCTGCATGAGATGGCGGGCGCCAACGGTATTTATGACCGCGATCCGCCGCAGCGCATGTTCCGTGACGCGCGCGCCGCCGCCGGCCATTTCAGTTTCAGTACCGATGCGCAACTGCCGCCGTGGGGACTCATCGCGCTGGGCGGTGAATTCAAGAGCCCGACGCTGTGACCAAGCGCGCCACCTCGCGCGCGATCGCGGTCCTGGCCGCCGTGCTCGCCGCGTGGACCATCGATGCCCCGGCCCAAGCTTATCCCGCGAAGCCGCTGCGCATGATCGTGGGCTTCGCACCCGGCGGCGGAACCGACGTCACTGCGCGCGCCATCGTACAGCAGTTGTCCGATGGTCTTGGCCAGCGTGTCGTCATCGATAACCGGCCCGGGGCGAACGGTGTCGTGGGTACCGAGATCACGGCGCGCTCACCCGCGGACGGCTATACGATCCTGATGGTCAACTCGGGCCATACCGTCAATCCCGGCATGTACCAGAAGCTGCCGTACGACACGCTCAGGGATTTTGCGCCGATCAGCCTGGTGGTGATGCTGTCGAACCTGCTGGTGGTTCACCCATCCCTGCCCGTGAAGTCGGTGCCGGAGTTCGTGCGCCTTGCGCGCGCGCGGCCCGGGTGGATCAATTACGGCTCGGGTGGGCACGGCGCGAGTTCGCACCTGGGAATGGAACTGCTGCAACGGGCGACGCAGACCAACCTTGTCCACGTGCCTTACAAGAGCGGCGGGCTCTCTGCGACGGCGCTGCTCGCCGGTGAAGTGATGGTGTCGTTCAACACCATTCCGTCCGCGCTTGCGTACGTGAAAGCAGGGCGGCTGCGCGCGATCGGCGTATCGAGCCTGCAAAGGTCGATCAGCGTCCCCGCCATTCCCACGATTGCGGAGATGGGCTATCCCGGTTTCTCGGCGAGCGGGCTCGCCGGCCTGTTGGCGCCTGCCGGCACGCCGGCCGGAGCGATCGACCGACTTCATGCGGAAGTCGTCAAGCTTCTGAAGCTCCCCGTCATTGTCGAACGGTGCGTGACGCTCGGGCTCGATCCTGTCGGCAGCATGCCGGCCGAGTTTGCGCGCTTCATTGCAGCGGACATGGACAAGTGGACGCCGCTCATTAAAGAGCTGAATCTCGCTTCACAATAGGACAGGCGGGACGATCGCGGGCTTTACGTAGCGGCATTGCATCGCCCGACCCTCCAGTGCGAGGCGCCATCGCCGTGCATTTTCTCCTTATGGCAAAATTGCATGCGTGTAATTTTGACTACGGGCAAAAAATCGGGTAGGCTTTTGGCATGCCCGGATCACGCCGCCCGCGTTACCTCACCGCTGCATTGCGGCGCGACCTCGCGCGCAAAATGGCGTTTGTCGCCGGCCCGCGCCAGGTCGGCAAGACCACGCTGGCGCTCGGCCTGCCTGGCGCTCGCGATGCCTACCTAAACTGGGACGTCGCGCAGCATCGCGACCGTATCCTGCGGGGCGAGTTGCCGGCCGGAGCGCTTTGGATCTTCGACGAAATCCACAAGTACCGGCGCTGGCGCAATTACCTGAAAGGACTCTACGACGGCCGGTCCCGCGGCCAGCGCATCCTCGTGACGGGCAGCGGGCGGCTTGACTTGTACCGCTTCGGCGGCGATTCGTTGCAGGGACGCTATCACCTGCTGCGGCTGCACCCGTTCTCGGTGGCGGAACTTGGCATGTCGCGCCCCGCGCAACTGCTCGATTTGCTGCGGCTGGGCGGCTTTCCGGAACCTTTTCTTGGCGGCAGCGAGACGCAGGCGCGGCGCTGGTCGCGCGAATACCGCTCGCTGCTCGTGCGCGAGGAAGTCGTTGCACTGGAGCGCATCCATGATCTCGGACACCTGGAACTGCTCATGTTGCGCCTGCCGGAACTGGTTGGCTCGCCGCTCTCCCTGAACGCGCTGCGGGAGGACCTGCAGGTGAGCCACAAGACGGTGGGGAACTGGATCGGCGCGCTCGAGCGGCTCTTCGCTGTGTTCCGGCTTGCACCGTTCGGCGCGCCCCGCATCCGGGCGGTCAAGAAGGAGCAGAAGCACTATCACCTGGACTGGACGGTGGTGCCGGGCGACGCCGCGCGCTTCGAAAACCTGGTTGCGTGTCACCTGCTCAAGTGGGTGCATTTCGAACAGGACACGCAGGGGCGCGATCTGGAACTGCGCTACTTCCGCGATATCGAGGGCCGCGAGGTGGACTTCGTCGTCGTCGAGGGCCGGCATCCGCGCTTGCTGGTCGAATGCAAGTGGGGCGATGCCGAGGTGGACCGCAGCCTGCGCTACCTGAAGGCGCGCTTCCCCGCAGCCGACGCGTGGCAGATCTCGGCGGCCGGCACCAAGGACTACCGGAGTCCCGACGGCGTGCGCGTCGCGCCTGCCGTGCGGTTGCTGCGGACGCTCGTCTAATGAGTTTGTTGAAAAGTTAGATGCAGGAGGATCCCTTGAAAAAACTGGAAGTGTTGAGCCCCGCGGGGCTCGCGGTGGTCGCGCCCGGCGGCAGCGCGCGGCGCATCGACAGCTTGGACGGCAAGACTGTCGGCGAAGTCTGGAACGGAGTGTTCAAGGGCGACTTTACGTTCCCCATCATCCGCAAGCTGCTGCAGGCGAGATACCCGCGCCTTAAAGTCATTCCGTACACCGAGTTTCCGCATGTTCCCGGCAGCGACAATCCGACGCGTCAGCGCGAACTCGCGCGGCAGATCGCGGTTGCCGCCAAAGAGAAGGGCTGTGACGCGGTGATTTCCGGCAACGGTGCCTGAGGCACCTGTGCACCGGCCGCGGCGCGGCCGGCAACCGAGATCGAAAAGGCCGGCATCCCGAGCGTAGTGGTGACGACTACCGGTTTCTCGCT
>JAYVME010000140.1:0-5470 GCA_043759115.1 Betaproteobacteria bacterium
TTTTTGCCCTGTTGCCAGTAGATATCGTCGCCGCCGGCATGCCGGTTGAGCATCCGCGCCAGCACAAACAAGAGGTCGGAGAGGCGGTTCACGTACTGCAGCATCGGCGGCGCGGGTGGTTCGGTTTTGGCGAGGGCGACGAGCGTGCGCTCGGCGCGCCGGCAGACCGTGCGCGCGACGTGGGCGAGACTTGCCGCGCGCGAGCCGCCGGGCAGAATGAAGTCCTTTAACGCGGGAAGTTTTGCATTGAATGCGTCGAGCGCCTCTTCGAGCCGCTTGCTGTGCGCCTCGCTCATGATGGCATGACCGGGAACGCTCAATTCGCCGCCGAGATCGAAGAGGTCGTGCTGCACGCCGTTAAGGCACGCGCGCGCCGCCGCCGGCATCTCCTCGCACAGCAAGAGTCCGATGACGCTGTTCAGTTCATCGACGGTGCCGATGGCCTCGATGCGCGGCGCGTCCTTCGCCACGCGCGAGCCGTCGGCAAGCCCGGTAGTGCCGGCGTCGCCGGTGCGCGTGTAGATTTTGGTCAGGCGGTTGCCCATAGGCGGGCAAGGTTAAGGTAAATGCACAGCCCGCGCAACATCGCTGACTGCCATCGGCCCGGCAAGCGGTTACGGGTTGGACGCGAGGCGTGGCAACAGCGCGCCAAGCGCCGCGGCATCGGTCGGAAAGATGTTGTCCGCACCAATCTCGCCGGTGAAACCGGTGCGTTCCATGACTTCCATCACCTGGCGCTTCATACCGCTCAAGCCGAGCGTGATGCCACCCGCTTTCAGGCGCTGGACCAGGTTGGACAGCATTTCTATGCCCGAGGCGTCGATGCCGTTGATGCCGCTGCCTACGACAAGTATGTATTTGAGGTCAGGATTGCTCCGCTCGAGTTTAATGATTGCTTCTTCGAAGTAGGAAACGTTGACGAAGAACAGCGAGCCGTCGAAGCGTAGCACCCCGAGTTTTGAATGCAATGCTTCGAGCTGAAAGTATTCAGCGTCGCGCAGCGTGCCGTCCGGGTGCATGCCGACGACGGCAACCCGCGGACGCATCAGGCGGTAGAGCAGCAGCGCGAGCGAGAGCATGATGCCGGTCAGGATGCCGATCTGGATGTTGGGCGCGAAGGCGAGCGTTGCGAGGAAAGTGACCACCGCGGCGATGCCGTCGTCGCCGCGCGCGCGCCAGGCCTTGGCAATGCTCTTGTAATCGACGAGATTGATCAGCGCGATAACGATAATCGCCGCCAGTACCGGTTTTGGAAGATGGTGCAAGAGCGGCGTGAAAAACAGCAGGGTAAGCAGCACGAAGGCCGCGGAGAAGACCGAGGACAGGCCGGTTTTGGCGTTTACGGAAAGATTGAGCGCCGAGCGTGAAAACGAGCCGCTGACTGGAATCGACTGGCTGAAGGCGGCCGCTATCTTGGCGAGTCCCTGGCCTATCAATTCCTGGTTGTCATTCCACGGCGTGCGCGTCTTCATTGCGATAACCTTGCAACTCGACATCGCCTCCATGAAGCTGATCAGTGCGATCACGAAGCCGGCCGGCAGCAGCGCAATGGTCGAATTCCAGTCGAGCGGCGGCACGCTCAGGCTGGGCAGGCCCTGCGGAATTTCACCAACGATCCGGCCGCCCATTTTTTCGTAACCGAGCAAATAACTCGCGACCGTCAGTAGCGCTACCGTGATCAATACGCCTGGCAGTTTTGGCGCAAATTTTCTGAAAGCGAGAAGAAGCAAAATGGCGGTTACGCCGAATATGAGCGAAATTTCATGCACCGTATCCATATTGATGATGACGCGCCAGGTGTCGAGCAGGAAATGCGTAGTCTGCGTGGCGGGAATGCCCAGAATTGCCGGTAACTGGGACAAGCCGATAATGATTGCAGCCGCATTGATGAACCCCATCAATACCGGATATGACAGAAAATTGAGCAGTACGCCCATTCGCATCATGCCGAAGGCCACCTGAAATACGCCGGATACAAGTGCAAGCAGGATCACATACGCGTAGTACTGTTCGCTGCCGAGCGGCGCAAGCTGGGAAATGCTTGCTGCGGTCAGTAGCGAGGTCATCGCGACCGGGCCGGTGGAAAGAACCCCGGAGGAGCCGAACATGGCGCCGATGACCGCGGGGATCAGCGCGGCATAAAGACCATAATGGGCAGGTACGCCGGCAAGCTGCGCGTAGGCAAGCGATTGGGGGATTGCCAGCAACGCAACCGTGATGCCAGCGATCAAGTCCGCTTTGAGCGAGTCGCGTTGCAGCGGGAACCAGTTCAGGAACGGCAGAAATCTCTTTGCCGTGCTCATGCGCGGTCCCGCGGAATTGCTCGCCCGCCGCACCAGAGTGCACGTGAAGCCACGGTGAAACCGGGCATCGGGTAGATTTGGCAGGTAGGGAAATGGCGGCGCACGGATTCTTGTATGTTTTCTGGTTCCGTCGGATTATCTGGCAACGGATGATGGGATGCAACGCGCCGATTTTCCGGTATAATTCCGCGTACTTTTTTAGCGACTTCGGGAAAGAATAAACGCATGAAGATTCAGAACTGGATCGTGGCGGGCACTGCCGGGATGCTGATGGCGGCGTCGGCGTTGGCGGACGGCGATGCCGCCGCCGGTAAACAGAAAACAGCCATGTGCGAGGGTTGTCACGGCATACCCGGCTACAAGACCGCGTTTCCGGCGGTTTACAACGTGCCCAAGCTGGGCGGTCAGCATGCAGGCTATATCGTCAAGGCACTGCAGGGCTACAAGTCGGGCGAGCGCAGCCATCCGACGATGCGTGCGATTGCGGCGGGGCTTAGCGACAAGGACATGGCCGATCTTGCCGCCTACTACGCTGTCGGCGACACGCAGACAGCCGGCAAATAACAGGTGACGACCCTGATGAAATTTCTGATTATCGCGACGGCAGTGGCGTTCGGTGCGGTTGCGCATGCCGCCGATCCGGCCGCCGGCAGGGAAAAAGCAAAAGTGTGCGCGGCGTGTCACGGCGAGAACGGCGTCAGCCAGGTGCCCGATTTTCCGAAGCTCGCAGGCCAGTACGATAGCTATCTGGTGCGTGCGTTGAGCGACTACAAGTCGGGCGCGCGCAAGAACCCGATCATGGCGGGACAGGTCGTGAATCTGAAGACAGAGGACATCGCCGATCTGGCGGCATACTATTCAAGCCTGCAGGCGCTTGTAACGAAATACTGAGCGCCACGCTTGCACGCACAAGCCGGATGGCCGCGCGCTGCCCGGCTTTTTTTTCGCCCGCAACGTCGCGGTAAATTAATGGCGGTGTGAAGCGCTGCAGGCGAAGTTGGCACGGGGGGTTGAATTGAAGCTGCGCGTTGCTTGTTATGTGCTGGGTTGTTATGTGCTGAGTTGCGGCGCGTGGGGCGCGGGCGCGGCGCTCGCTCAGGGCTATCCCGTGAAGCCGGTACGGCTCATCGTGCCTTATCCGGCGGGTGGCGTGAACGACATCATCGCGCGCGTGCTCGCGCAGAAACTCGGCGAAGGCTGGGCGCAGCAGGTCGTCATCGATAACCGGCCCGGCGCCGGCGGCAATCTGGGCACCGACTTTGTGGCGAAAGCAGCACCCGACGGCTACACGCTGCTGTCCGGCGGCGTTGGCAGTCTCACCATGAATCCCGGGCTCGGCAAGGTTCCCTACGACACCCTGCGCGATTTTGCGCCCATTGCGCTGGTGGCGACCGCGCCCAATGTGCTCACTGTGCATCCGTCGTTGCCCGTGCGTTCGACGCGCGAATTTATCGCTCTTGCGAAGGCGCGGCCGGCGCAAATCCATTACGGATCGGGCGGGGTCGGCAGCACGCCGCATCTTTCCGGTGCGCTGTTCGCCGTGATGGCGGGCGTCGATCTCGTGCATGTTGCCTATAAGGGCGGTGCGCTCGCCATGACGGACCTGATGGGCGGACACGTGCAGATGGCCTTCATGGGGATCCCGCCGGCGCTGCCGCATATACGGTCGGGCAAACTGCGTGCGCTTGGCGTGTCCTCGGCGCAGCGCTCGGCGCAGCTGCCGGACGTGCCGCCGGTCGCCGCCGCGTTGCCGGGATACGACGTCAATCCGTGGTTCGGCATACTGGCGCCGAAAGGTGCCCCGGACGATATCGTCGCGCGCCTAAGCGCGGAAATTGCGCGCGCGCTGCGCAGTCCGGAAGTGCGCGAACGCCTGCTCGCGCAAGGATGCGAGCCGTACGCAGGTTCGCCGGAAGAATTCGCGCAGACAATACGCAACGATCTCGCGCGCTGGAGCAAATTGATTGCGGATGCGCGTATCCGTGCCGATTGACGGTTGTTAAACTAATGAAGGAGCGCGTGCATGTCGACCATCACCCGACGACTCGATCTCGATAAAGACGGCATGTCCGGATTCTGGGCGACGCCGCGGCGGACCATGCCGGGCCCGGCGATTCTCCTCATCCATCACAATCACGGGGTCACCGACAACCTGAAGAGCGAAGCGTTTGATTACGCCGAACTTGGTTACTCGACGTTTGTGCCGAATCTGTACCACCTGCTGGGCTACCCGGGTAAACATCATCTGGGCCAGGGCCAGAATATCCAGAAGGAGACATCCGATCCGCAGTTCGTCGCGGTCATCAACAAGGCGTGGGATTATCTGGTCGCGCGGCCCGAAGTCGATCCGGTGCGTGTCGGCGTAATCGGCTATTGCATGGGCGGCAGGTTGGGCGTGCATTTCGTCGCGCAGAAACCGGCGGTCAAGGCATTCGCCACCTATTACCCCTCCATCAAGGATGAGCCTGAGACGCCGATCAGGCCGCGCCATCCAATCACGGTCGCACGGGAATTAAAATGTCCGACGCTGGTTATCTACGGCGGCAAGGATCACCTGAGCCCGAATGAAGTGCAACTGCGCGTATGGCAGAGCCTGCTCGCCAACGGGCAGCCGCTGGAATGGCATTTCTACTCCGAGGGATTGCACGGCTTTGTGGCGCCGCAGTCGGACGGGTATCAGCCACAACTGGCGAAACTCGTGCGCCCGCTCGCAACGGAATTTCTGTGCCGGCAGCTTGAGAAATAAGCAATCGCGCCTGCGCGGTTGCCGCGTCAGGTCTTGAATTTGCTTCTGATGCACCCGAGATATAGCGCCTGATCCGGCGGGCCGCCCGCGCGTTGCGCCTGCCAGATGGTTTCGGCGAGGCACTCGAGCAGCGCGTGCTTTGCGTCATGTTCCGAACCCGCGGTCACGGCCATGCGGTCGAATTCGGCGCGGATGCCGGGCGGCTGGTCGATCGACAACTGTTCTTCGATCGCGAGATGCAGCGAAAGATGCAGGAAGGGATTGATGCCGCCATCCGCGGGCGCGTACTCGCGGTCGAGATGGCGCGCGGCATCGTCGAGCAGCGGGTGATATTCCGGATGCAACCTGATCACCTTGAGCGCGATCTGCTCCAAATCGCTCAACGCCTCGCCCTGGCGATATTTTTTCCAGGTGTCGAAAA
>JAYVME010000141.1:0-25197 GCA_043759115.1 Betaproteobacteria bacterium
GGGAATATCGTCAAACTGAATTCGAAAGATCGCTTTGGGCGGAACGCCGCGAGACAGCAACTCGGCGACGATCTGGGTTAGAAGAGTTGTCTTACCGACTTGACGCGGGCCACGCACCACGGTGACAGGAGCGAGCCCGCCTTCCAATCCCTGCAAGACCGGGGCAAAAGCAAACCTGCGCATCGGCGCCACGTTGAACAGCGGCTCCCCCGCCCACCACGGGTTGGCGTCGCGCAGACGCCGCTCGAGTCCCGTGGCCAGAAAACCTTCGAACGAACGCTGGCTCATTGCTGCACACCCACATCCGGCCGCTGCACGGCCTGTCGGGATTGCTGGTAATCCGTTGTTTGCTGCTTTGCCATGGAGTCGTTTTCGTAGCAAAAAGCTGGAGACGGAAGTTTAAACCCCCTCGCTCCGATGGCCTAGCGGGAAAAGCCGTGGGGGCGGGAGGTCGGCGGTCGACTTGTTGTAGATCGTCAGGTTCTTGCAGCGATTTTCGAGACAGTGCGTCGGGAATCGCTGGAGGCACGACAGGGAACATCGAATTCCGGGAAAGGAGTCTAGTGGGTCATCGGCCGCGATGAGAGTAAAGTACAATGGCCCGAGCTGAGCGACGCCTGACAGGCAGCACACGGAGAACTGAGACATGGATGTTCTGAGTAATGACTTTGTCGGCGCCGGCGCGAGCCTGGCTCTGCTCGTTGCCTATCACGCATTTCTGCGTTTCAAACTGCGCGGCGATCCGCTCTACACGATACAGGCGGTCAACGCGCTCGCGCGCGCCGCGTGGGTGGAAACCATCATGACCGCCGGCAACAAGGACGTGCTGGCGGTACAGACGCTGCGCAATTCCATCATGGGCGCGACGTTTCTGTCTTCAACCTCGGTATTGCTGATCATCGGCGTGCTCACGCTGAGCGGACAGGGCGAGAATCTCGGCGTGACCTGGCACTCGCTCAATCTGTTCGGCGCCACGCATGCCGAGCTGTGGCTTACCAAACTGCTGGCGCTGCTGCTCGACATGCTGGTCGCCTTCTTCAGTTTCGCGCAGGCGATCCGCCTCTATCATCACGTCGGCTACATGATCAACGTGCCGATGACCATGAAACACCGCGCCTTTACGCCGCAGCACGTCGCGCTGCATCTGAACCGCGCGGGATCGTTTTACGCGGTGGGCATGCGCGCGTACTATGTGTCCGTGCCGCTCGTATTCTGGCTGTTCGGCCCGCACTTCATGCTGCTGTCGACCGTCATTCTGATGCCGATTCTGTTTTACCTCGATCGCGCGCCCAAGGCGCTGGCCGACGATTATCGCTGACGGCGAATAGCGCGCCCGGCTGCCAAAGTCCGCGCTCTATGGTAGTTTGCGCATATTCCCCCTACAACGCATACCCTATGAATCTTCATCGCTTGCTGTTACAGCGTGCCGCGGAAAACAAACCGTTGCGCATCGCACTGATCGGCGCCGGCAAGTTCGGTTCGATGTTCCTGTCGCAGGTGCGGCGCACGCCCGGCATGCATCTCGTCGCCGTCTGCGATCTGGCGCCGCAACGCGCCAAAGACAGCCTTCAGCGCGTCGGCTGGCCGGCCGAACAATACGCGGCCGCCTCGCTCGCAGCGGCGCGCAAAGCCGGCGCCACTTTCGTCACTGACGACACCCTCGCCGTAATCAGGTCCGATGACATCGAGATCGCGATCGACGCCACCGGCAGTCCCGCAGCGGGCATTCGCCACGCACTCGCCTGCTGCGAACATGGCAAGCACATCGTGATGGTGAACGTGGAAGCCGATGCGCTCGCCGGCCCGCTGCTTGCGCGGCGCGCGGCGCAGGCGGGCATCGTCTATTCGCTCGCCTACGGCGATCAGCCGGCGCTGATTTGCGAAATGGTTGATTGGGCGCGCGCCGCCGGGTTCGAAGTGGTCGCCGCGGGCAAGGGCACGAAATATCTCCCCGCCTATCATGCCTCCACACCCGACACGGTGTGGGGCCATTACGGATTCACGCCGGAGATGGTCGCAAATGGTGACTTCAACGCGCAGATGTTCAATTCGTTTCTCGACGGCACCAAATCGGCGATCGAGATGGCCGCGGTTGCGAATGCCACGGGGCTCACGCCCGCGCCGCAGGGGCTCGATTTTCCGCCGTGCGGAGTGGACGACCTGCCGCGGATCATGCGCCCGCGCGAGACCGGCGGCCACCTTCATCACGCGGGCCAGGTCGAGGTGATCTCGAGCCTTGAACGCGACGGGCGTCCGGTGTTCCGCGATTTGCGCTGGGGCGTTTACGTGACATTCGCGGCCGACAGCGATTACGTGCGGCGCTGTTTCCACGAATATGGCCTCATTACCGATGCCACCGGCAATTATTCCGCGCTGTACAAACCTTACCATCTGATCGGCCTCGAACTCGGCATCAGCGTCGCATCGGCCGGCCTGCGCCGCGAAGCCACCGGTGCGGCGACGGGATTTCGCGGCGACGTCGTCGCCACCGCCAAGCGCGATCTCAAGGCCGGTGAGATGCTCGACGGCGAAGGTGGCTATACGGTGTACGGCAAGTTGATGCCGGCGGCGGACTCACTCGCGTGCGGCGGCCTGCCGCTGGGACTCGCGCACGGCGTCGCGCTCAAACGCGCAGTCGCCAAAGGCCAGGCGGTAGGCTGGAGTGACGTGGCGGCGATCGACAGCGACGCGGCACGCTTCCGGCGCGAAATGGAAAACACTTTCGCCGCCGAGTCGGACGCGCGCCACGCACAAACCGACGGCGGCGGCTGAACGGCCGTGGAGCGCCGCGATTTTCTGAACATGTGCGCGGCGGGCGCGGCCTTGAGCATCAACCCGGCACGGGCGGCGAACCTGCGGCCGCGCTTTTACACACGCGTGCGGCTGGTCGACGAAGCGCGGCAGCCGCTGCGCGCGGCAACTCTCGCGGCAAGCCGCAATTACATATTCCATTATCCGTACGTGGCCACCCCGTGCTTTCTCCTGAATCTCGGCAAACCGACGCTGCCGGCGGTGACGCTCAAGACTGAAAACGGCGCGAGCTACGAATGGGCGGGCGGCGTGGGCGCGCAAAACGCAATCGTCGGCTACTCGGCGATTTGCGCGCACCGTCTTGCGTACCCGACGCGTCAAATCAGCTTTATCAGCTATCGCAACGCGGCCGGCCCGGCAACCATTACGCACAACAACGTGATTCACTGCTGCTCGGAGCACAGCGAGTACGATCCCGCGACCGGCGCGCGCGTGCTGGGCGGGCCGGCGCCGCAGCCACTGTCGGCGATAGTGCTCGAACACGACCCATCGAACGACAGCCTGTACGCGGTCGGCACCCTCGGCGGCGAGATGTTCGAGGCGTTCTTCGCCAAGTATGAGTTCAGGCTGACGCTCGAATACGGCGACCAGCGCGCGCGCGAACCCGTCGCCCGCGAAACCGTCGTCGCCGAATTGCAGAAATACTGCCGACAGCAGGTGCAATGCTGACGGCCCGGCGTTAAACGGCTTATGGCAACAGACCGTTAAGGCCGGGAATGAGGTAACAGAGCAGCCCGTCGCTGCCCACGGCCGAGGGTTGCAGGGTTTTTAGCAGACCGTAAATTCCGAACAACGCAACCGCGCAACCCGCAATCGCGCGCGGCGCGCGCGCGGCGCGCAACCGGTCGAATTGCCGCCATGCGATACCCATGCCGAGCAGATTGGGCAGCGTGCCAAGGCCGAACGCCAGCATCAGGGCCGCGCCCTGCCACCCGTTGCCGAACGCCAGCGCGGTCAATAACACCGCATACACCATGCCGCACGGCAACCATCCCCACAGCATGCCAAGACCCAGCGCGCGCGGCAGCGAAGTAACCGGCAACACGCGGCGCGACCACGGCTGTATGCCCCGCCACAGCCACGTGCCCGCCGCTTCGATGCGCGTCAAGAGCGGCATCGCGCCGGCAAGATAGAGCCCGAGCATCACCAGCATCACACTCGCGAACGCGAACATCAGCGGCTGCAGCACCGGTGCGGCGCGCGTAAGCAACCCGGCCTGACCGAGCGCGCCCGCCAGCGCGCCCGCGCAGGCATAACTTGCCACGCGGCCGGCATTGAATGCGAGAAGGTAACGCAGCGCTGGCGCGCCGCCCGCACGGCCGGCGCCGGCGCACAGCAGTTGCACGATGCCGCCGCACATGCCCGCGCAATGCACCCCGCCCGCCAGGCCGCCGATGAAAGCCGCCGTCAGCGCGACTTCAAACAGCGCGTTCATATCACGCGCGAATAGCGGCGGCGCTCCCGGTCCTGGCGCAGATAGCGGTCGAACACCATCGCGACATTGCGCACGAGCAGGCGGCCTTTGGGTGTCACCGTAATTGTATCGCTCTCGAGTTCGACCAGTCCGAGCTGCTCCTGCTCGCGCAAATTGTCGAGCTCAGTCGCAAAATATTTGTCGAAATCGATCAGATAAGACGTCGCGAAGGATTCCTTGCTCAACTCGAAATGGCACATCAACGCGCCGATTACCGCGCGCCGCAACAGGTCGTCGGCCGACAACTCAATGCCGCGCATGATCGGCAGCGTATTGTGGTCGAGACTGTTGTAGTAGTCCTCGAGCGTGCGGAAATTCTGGTTATAGGTCGGGCCGATATTGCCGATCGCGCTCACGCCGAGCCCGAGCAGGTCGCAGTCCGCATGCGTCGAGTAACCCTGGAAGTTTCGGTGCAGCAACCCTTTGCGCTGCGCCACCGCCAGCGAATCGGTCGTTTTCGCGAAATGATCCATGCCGATATACTGGTAGCCGGCGGCATTCAGCCAGCGGATTGCCAGCGCCAGCAACTTCAGCCGCGTATCCGGTGCCGGCAGTTCGGACTCCTGGATGCGGCGCTGCGGCTTGAACAGATTCGGCAGGTGCGCGTAGTTGTATACGGCAATGCGATCCGGCTCCGCGGCGACCACGCGTTCGAGCGTGCGCTCGAAACTCACCAGCGATTGCTTGGGCAGGCCGTAGATCAGATCGACGTTGACCGAGCGAAAGCCGTTATCGCGGGCCGCCTTGATGACCTCGAGCGTTTGCGCTTCGCTCTGTATGCGATGCACCGCGCGCTGCACGTCCGGGTCGAAGTCCTGCACGCCGACACTTACCCGGTTGAAGCCGGATTCGCGCAAGCCGGCGACATACGCGCCATCCACCGTGCGCGGATCGAGTTCGATCGAATACTCGCCATTCAAATCAAAATCGAAATGGCCGCGCAACTGCCCGGTCAATTCGCGGATTTGCTCGATACTGAAGAAGTTGGGCGTGCCGCCGCCCCAATGCATATGCGCGACTTTGGTATCATCGCCCAGGGCATTGGCTTGCAGCGCGATTTCTTCGTACAGGTACTTGAGATACGTGACGCCCTTGCCGTGGTCGCGGGTGATTATTTTGTTGCACCCGCAATAAAAGCACAGCGTGCTGCAAAACGGCAGGTGCAAATACAATTCGAGCGGGCGCGTGATCGCGCCGACATTGCGGCGCGCCAGCCACGACTCATATGCGGGTGCATCGAACGACTCGACAAAACGGTCGGCGGTCGGGTACGAGGTGTAGCGCGGCCCATTCTGATCGAAGCGCCGGATCAGGTCGAGGTCGATTTCGACTGCCGGCATGATGGGTGAGGCGGTTTTCACTGGATCTAACATAATTTATGCCGCTAGTATCGCCAGACATTCGATGCGGGTGTTTGATGTAGATCAAAACCCGTATAGAATCAACAGACCGGACAGCCGTCCGACGTGACACAACCCCGATTGCATATTCCCATGGCTGACAAGGCGCGCCGCGCGAGCGGCCCTATGCTGATTATTTTCGGGCCGGTGCTGGCGTTGGGCGCCCTCGGCGCCCTGCTCGCCATGGCAGCCGCGTACTCGGGCTGGCATGCCGACCTGATGCGCATGGTCGCCACCGGCCTCGGCGCGACGGTGATGCTGTTCGCGGTTGCCCTTTTCTATCGGCAAACGGGCCAGCGCAGAGCGGCGGACGTCGCCTATCTCAACGTCGTCGCCCAGGTCGACAGCATCGTCGAGTCGGCGATGGATGCCATCATCACCGTGGATGAAAGTCAACGTATCGTGCTGTTCAATGCCGCGGCGGAGAAGGTCTTCCGCTATCCGCGCAGCTCCGTATTGGGGCAAACGCTCGAAATGCTGATGCCGGCGCGTTTGCGCGATACCCACCACGGGCATATCAGGCGCTTCGGCACGACCGGGGTGACTTCGCGGCGCATGGGCGATCAAACCGTCCTGGTGGGACAGCGCGCCGGCGGCGAGGAATTTCCGATCGAGGCGTCGATCTCGCAGCATAGCGAGAACGGGCGCAAGCTCTTCACGGTCATCCTGCGTGATGTGACCGAACGCGTCCGCGCCGATGCCGAATTACGCCGCTCGCGGGACGAGTTGCGCGAATTCGCGACCGTCGCCAGTTCCGTGCGCGAACAGGAGAAAAGCCGCGTCGCACGCGAATTGCACGACGAGCTTGCGCAGGCTCTCACTGCGCTCAAGATGGACGTGAACTGGCTGAAAGAGCGCCTGCCTGACGCGCAGCCGCCGGTGTTGTCCAAGCTCGAATCCATGCAAACGATGCTCGACACGACGGTCAAGGCGACGCGCCGCATCTCGTCGGATTTGCGACCGCTGATGCTCGACGATCTGGGCCTGATTCCAGCCGCGGAGTGGCTGGTGAATAATTTCATCCAACGCACCGGCATCCAATGCGGGTTCACGGTGGACCCGCCCGATCTGGAGTTGCAGGACCCGCATGCGACCGCGATTTTCCGCATCCTGCAGGAATCCCTGGCCAACGTCGCGCGGCACGCTCACGCGTCGCGCGTTGACGTCACCCTGGATGGCGGTGACGGTGAGCTTACGCTCCGGGTGCGCGACGACGGCTGCGGTTTCGCCGCCGGTGATCCGCGCAAGCCCAATTCCTTCGGCCTGGTCGGACTGCGCGAACGCGCTTACCTGCTCGATGGCGATATCACCGTGGACACCGCGCCGGGCAAGGGAGCGCTGATCGAAGTGCGCATTCCTCTGCGGCCAACGGGAGCCGCCCCGTGACCCGCGTAGTCATCGCCGACGACCACGCAATAGTCCGCGAGGGATTGAAGCAGGTGCTCGCCGCGGCCGGCGATCTCACCATCGTCGCCGAAGCGCAAAATGGCCTCGAGGTCATGCAGCGCGTGCGCGAGCATGAGTTCGACGTTCTGCTGCTCGACATGTCGATGCCGGGCAAGAGCGGCATCGAACTCATCAAGCAGGTGCACAATGAAAAACCGAAACTGCGCATCCTCGTGTTGAGCATGCACGAGGAAGAGCAATACGCGGTGCGCGCGTTGAAGGCGGGGGCTGCCGGTTACCTGTCCAAGGAAAGCGCGTCCGACCAACTGGTCGCGGCCATCCGCAAGGTCGCGGCGGGCGGCGCCTATATCACCGCCGCGGTCGCCGAACAACTGGCGCTCGGCGCGATGGCCAATACCAGCGGCCCGCCCCACGCCGCGCTGTCCGACCGCGAATACCAGGTATTCGAAAAGCTGGTAGCCGGCAAAAGCATCACCGACATCGCGGAGCGCCTTAATCTATCGGTCAAGACCGTCAGCACGCACAAGACGCGCATCATGCAGAAAATGAACATGACGAACCCGGCCGAGCTAATCCGCTACGCGATCAATCATCACCTCGTCGATGATCCCGATAATTCGGATTGACAGCGGTATAGGACGATTCCTACCCGCTCCCGTCATCGTCCTATAGTCAATCTCAGACTCTCCTGATGCTTCAAATCATCCGCCGCCGATAGGCGCGGCGCGCGGGCTCGCGGATACTGCGAGTCATGGCAACCGCTCACACCCACCACACCAACGTCTTCCTCGTCGAGGACTCCGCGGCGATCCGCGCGCGCCTGGCCGAGATGCTGGGCGAAGTCGAGGGCGTTTCGATAGTCGGCGAAGCCGAAACCCCCGCGTCCGCCATCGACGGCATATTGCGCACCCGACCCGACTCCGTCGTGCTGGACCTCCAGTTGATCGGCGGCAGCGGCATCGAGGTGCTGCGCAAGGTTTGCCCGGTCGCGCCGAACATCGTGTTCATCATGCTCACCAATCACGCGGACCCGCAATACCGGAAGATCTGCATGGCGTCCGGCGCCAGCTATTTTCTGGATAAAACAGCCGACTTCAATAAAGTCAGGGAAGTCATCGCCGCTCTGGGCGCCGTGCATTGACCGCATATCCACCAATAATCCAGACAATATAAAAAAGGAGCACGACATGGGAACCACAGCAGTCTTACATGCGTTTCCGCCTCGCGCGGGAGCCCCGCGGTTGTCAGCCGCCGAAGCGTGCGCGCACAACGCCCACGGCTCCGCCACGTGTCAGACCTGCGGCTTGCACGATCTGTGCCTGCCCGCCGGGTTGAACCCGACGGAAATGGAGCAACTCGACGGGATAGTCAACCGCAAGCGTTCGATGAAACGCGGCAACTACCTGTACCGCGCGGGCGGCGGGTTGCAGTCGCTCTATGCGGTACGCACGGGTTTTCTCAAGACCTGCGTGCTGCACGACGACGGACGCGAGCAGGTTGCGGGCTTTCATATGATGGGTGAACTGGTCGGTATGGATGCCATCGGCACCGGCCGGCATATCTCCGACGCGATCGCGCTCGAGGACAGCGAAGTGTGCGAGATCCCGTTTGGTGATTTCGAACGGCTGAGCCGTGATCTGCTGGCCCTGCAACAGCACTTTCACCGCATCATGAGCCGTGAAATCGCGCGCGACTACGGCGTTATGCTGCTGCTCGGCAGCATGCGCGCCGAGGAGCGGCTGGCCACGTTCCTGCTGAATCTGTCGCAGCGTTTCGCCGCGCGCGGTTATTCGTCGACCCGGTTTATCCTGCGCATGACGCGCGAGGAAATCGGCAGCTACCTCGGCTTGAAACTTGAAACGGTCAGCCGCGCATTCTCGCATTTCCAGAGCGAAGACATCGTCGCGGTGCAAAACAAGAACATCGAGATCAAAAATATCGAACGGTTGCGCGCCTTAGTCGGCCACTGATTCGGTGGCAGTATCAGTAGTTGATCGGTAATCAGACCTGGCCAAGGTCACCGCGAACCAGACCGGCGAAAAACTCGCCGCACTGCGGCCAACACCGCGATACGCGTACAGCGTCCGGGCACGCGCATTTTCGCGATGACCTAGTGCGCGGCCGGCAGCAACCCGTTTCCGCTCAGATGCTGCTGCACTTGCGACGGCGCCCTGCTGTGGTCGGGGTCGCGTCCGCCCTCAATCTTACTCGCGTCGCGCCGCCCGCTTACCGTGTGTTCGGGGTTCGCCAGCTGCGCGCTTTCGACCAGCCGCAGCGCTGCGCGCTGCGGCGCGTCGGCATGCCGCTCGAGCGCCATGAACCTCGCCTGCGCGCCATCTGCTACGATGACCCAATAGTCATTCATGATTTTCTCCAAAGGGTAAGCCCGGAGCTACGCCAGGCGCTCCGCATGCGTCACGGCATCGCGATCATGGCGCCGCCGCACGATCGATTCCAGTTCCCGTCTGGCCGCCACGAACGCATCGCGCAGAAGCACGTGGACGTCCTCGTGATTGTTACGCGTAACGACGATCTCGCTGCCCGGAATCGCGATGTTGAGCCGCACCGTGAAGAGCCGACGATGCAGTTGATGATGGTGCGACGCGGATATAACCACCCGGCACGCCAGCAGACGCGGGAACATCTTCTCCAGCTTGGAGACCTTGTCGCGGATACGCTCGTCGAGCGCAGCCGAATGCGGCACGTCCTGCAAGGTGATCTGTAATTGGCTTTGCATATTTACCCTTCCGGTTGGTGATAACTACGCTACTTGCGGCCGGCCTCGCGATTCACCACCGGCAGACACCGCGCGCCCTTGACGCGCATGATTCCCATCGCCTCGAGCAATCCCTCGTCTTCGCGACTGCCAATTTCTCCGGTTGTCGCCATGCTTACTCCTTGGCTCGGGGGTTTGGGCGCCGGCTCCTGTCGGTGCAGCCCGGTATCAATGCCGCCTATTCAAAATCATCATCCGCAAGCTGCGCCGCATAGACATCGCACAATTCCCTCCGATTACGCTGTCTTCGCTTTCATCATAAGCAGCGCCGCTTCCGGGCAATTGATCTGGATCAACGAGTGCGCGCGCCGTCAGCGGGATGCGTGCTGGACGCCTCTCCCGTGCCCGGCTGCCTTTCGTCCTCCAGCGCCGCCACGCCGGGTTAGAACGCGTTATATTTCAAGCTGGTCTCAGCATGCTGCGGCGAATGCCGCGTCAACCCTGCTGGCGGGAAGTGCCTTCTTTCCAGCTGCAATCCGGGCATTGCTCAAGGCCGGGGCATTTGCCCTGCCGCCATGGCAGACATCCGTTGTGCGGGTTTTGGTGACCGAGCGCCTGCGCGGCGCCATGCTCGCCGTCACGCGCCGCGAGCGGCGTTGCCCAGCCCAGGAATTTGTCGAAAAATTTCATCGCGGCTCCTTTGCCTCCAATAATTACACAACCATTCTGCCGCGCGCGGCAATGGCGGGATTTGATCTGGATCATCATTGTGCCAACGGGGCGCGCACGCGCTTGCCGGCGCGCCGGCAACCGTGTTTATTGGCGCGGTTCCGGCGCCAAATTCCCGCCCGTCGCGGGATTGCAAATTTCCCTGTGTAAACGTCTAATTGTAAGTTCTAATGGACTGTCATGCCTGTCGCGATCCGCGGCTTGCAGCATCAACCTGCCTCACATCCCGCGACCGGAGTTCCTGTGAACGAAAAAATTCGGCAACTGGTCAGCCAGATCAGCGTCCTCGACCACGAGTTGCGCACCGCGCTCCACGCGCAGGAGTCGCGCATATTTTTTGAGATCCGGGGCAAGCGCGTTGAATTCGAACACAGTATCAAGGCGGCGCACCGGCGGTTGAAGCGCGGCATCTTCCGCTGGATCGTGACCGACCGGCCGCAGAATTTTCTTACCGGGCCCATCATCTACGGCATGGCGGTGCCCCTGGTCGCGCTCGATCTCTGCGTCACGTTCTATCAAGCGACATGCTTTCCGATCTACGGCATCGCGAAGGTCATACGCTCCGATTACATCGTGATCGACCGCCAGTATCTCAGCTATCTGAATTTCTATGAAAGATTTCACTGCACTTTTTGCGCTTATGCCAACGGGCTGATTGCCTATGCCGGGGAGATCATCGCGCGAACGGAGCAGTATTTCTGCCCCATCAAGCACGCGCACATGGTGCTCGGCACCCACGCCCGTTACGCGCGCTTTCTGGAGTATGGCGACGCGGCGGACTACCACGCGAAGCTCGAACAGTTTCGAACCGATCTGGCGGGCGAACCCGCCCCGAGCCGGCCGCCGGACCACGGCGCAAGCGGGTCATGACATTCTGTTACGGACTCAGAATCGGATCTTTCTACCGGAAGATGCCCGGCCTGTTAAGATTCCGCCGTGCGCGATCGACTTCAAGCGCCTGATGGTCAATCCTATGGCCACTATCCGGTCTCGAATTACCGGCATTTATGTGTGGCGTACTTGATCTTGATCAAATCGGATGTGTGCAAATGGGTTAAAAATCCGGTTTTTATCATCATCATTTTGACGAATTGTGCAGTCTAGAGGGAAAATGAGCCCTCGGTTGCCGTGGCTTGTTCTGATTCTCATGACACTGCCCGATTGCCGCAATGCAAGCGCGATCGCATGCCACTTCTGGAATGCGAGTTGCGGCTGGCTTCGCGCGGCGGCTTAAAAGCGCATCGCCGAGACGCAGCAACGTAACCATGTGGAATCAGGAACTGACAAAACAGGAGAGTCTGGAGGTGCTGGGCCGTACGCATCTCGGTAGATTAGCGTGTGCCCGCGGGATGCAGCCCTATGTCGTTCCCATCCATTTCGCCTACAAGGATTACTGGCTTTATAGTTTTTCCGTACCCGGACAAAAGATCGACTGGATGCGCGCTAACCCGTTAGTATGCATCGAAGCCGACCAGATAAGGCGTGAACAATGGGCTACCGTTGTCGTCTTGGGCCGCTACGAAGAGCTTTGTGATACGCCCGAATTCCGGAGCGAACGCACGCTCGCCTTCAATCTATTACAACAGAGAGCGATGTGGTGGGAGCACGGGGGCGTGAAAAAAACGGCTGCTGGTATGCCGGCGGCGGTTCCCGAAATGCCTGCCGACACGTCGGCGGCGGCTTCGATTTTCTACCGTATCAAACTCGAACAGATCACCGGGCGCTGCGGCTTCTCTGAACAGGCGGCGCCTGACACAAAGCAGGCCAAGGCCGACCTGGACCAGCAAGAGTGGCTGCGTAAAATTTTTCAACGTGTCCGGCAAACCTAAGCCGTTTTTCTTCCAGGCACGGCCCGCCGAATTGCACTTCGAAATGGCCGCTTTGGGTAGGATCAAACTGAAACGCTATGGGCGCGCCGAACCTGTGGGCAACGGTGGCATGGCGTGATCCCTTGATCGCCGCATTGCCTTCAAGCCGGCTCATGTTAGGGCGCAATGACGGCCGTATAATTGATATAGGTCGAATGCCGGGACAGCCTTCTGCGGTGTACTGCAGGCGACCGTCAAAGACGCGCACTGACCGAGATGAACACCTGCACCGGATCCCCCGTGATCGTGGACGGGACTGGCGCGCCCCTGCTGGCGGCGCTCGGCGATTCCGCGCTCTACCCTCATCCAGTCCGCCGCGTCGAACTGATGCAAACGCATATTTCCTGGGTACTGCTCACCGGTAGTTACGCGTACAAGATAAAAAAGCCGGTTAATCTCGGCTTTCTCGACTTCACGACCCTCGCGGCGCGCCGGCATTTCTGCGACGAAGAATTGCGGCTCAACCGCCGGCTGGCGCCGGACATCTATCTGGATGTCGTGCCCATTACCGGTACCGCGCAGCGGCCGGCCATCGCGGGCGACGGCCCGGCGATCGAGTATGCGGTGAAGATGAAGGAATTCGCACAGTCGGCGCTGCTCGATAACGCGCTCCCGCGCGGTGCAGTCGACCCCGCAATGATCGAAGATCTGGCCCGCAAAATCGCGGCTTTCCACGCGCAGCTTGTGCCGCGAGACGCGGCGCCCGGCCACAACGCCAATGCGACGGTGCTGGCGCCGGCCCGCGAAAATTTCGAGCAGATCATGCCGCTGCTCGACGCGCCCGCCGATATTGCAGCACTTACCGCCATCCGCGAGTGGACGCTGCGTGAATACAGCACGCGCGCGGTGCAGTTCCAGCAGCGTTACAGGGAGGGCTGCGTGCGCGAATGCCATGGCGACCTCCACCTCGGCAACATCGTGCTGCTCGATGGCGCGGCAATTCCGTTCGACTGCCTGGAATTCAATCCCGCGTTGCGCTGGATGGATGTCATGAGTGAAGTGGCTTTCCTCGTGATGGATCTCGAAGCGCACGGCCGCCGCGATCTGGCCTTCACGTTCGCCGGCACTTATCTTGAAACGAGCGGCGATTACGCCGGCGCCCGGCTGCTGCCTTTTTATGTCGTTTACCGCGCGGTCGTGCGCGCGAAGGTCAATCTCATCCGCGCCACCCAACCCGGGATAACGCCGGCGCAGCGCCAGCGCGCGCTGGCCGGCTATCAACGCTATATCACGCTCGCCGCGGCATATACCCGCGGCTCCCGCGGCGCCGTTATCATCACGCATGGATTATCCGGTTCGGGAAAAACAACACTCACGCGGCAGTTGCTGGCGACACTGGGCGCCGTGCGCATCCGGTCCGACGTCGAGCGCAAGCGGCTGCACGGGTTGCACGCGCTCGCGCAAACGGGAGCCGCCAGCGGCACCGGCATCTACGCGGACGCGGCCACCGGACGCACCTACGACCGGTTGCTACAGCATGCAAGAAGCATCGCCGGCGCGGGCCTGCCGGTGATTATCGATGCGACGTTTCTCAAGCAGGCGCAACGCGCCGCGTTCCACGCGCTGGCAATTGAACTCGGCGTGCCGTTCGCGATTCTAAACTTCACCGCAGCACCGGCGGCTTTGCGCGCCCGCGTATCGGCGCGCAAAGCGCGCGGCAATGATGCCTCCGAAGCAACGCTCCCGGTGCTCGACGCGCAGACCGGAAATTGCGAGGCGCTGACGGCTGGAGAATTGCGCCACGCAGTCGCGGCAACCAGCGGCAAAGCGGCGGCAGAGCGCGACTTTTGCGCTCAACTGGCGCAACGATTGGGCCGACCGGTACCGGTTTACGTCCAGGCATGACAGACAGCACCGCAAAGAATACGGAGGAACACGCAATGCATTCTTATTTACCGACTGACATCAACGGGCCATGGGCGACGTACGTCGAGCAAATCGAGCGCGTAAAACCGCATCTCGGCGCGCTTGCCGGTCTTGCGGATACACTGCTGCACCCAAAGCGCATCCTGATCGTCGATGTGCCGGTGCGGCTTGACAACGGCTCGCTGGCACATTACGAAGGCTACCGCGTGCAGCACAATACGTCGCGCGGGCCCGGCAAAGGCGGCGTGCGCTTCCATCACGACGTGTCGTTGAACGAAGTCATGGCGCTGGCGGCCTGGATGTCGATCAAGAATGCGGCGATCAACGTGCCGTTCGGCGGCGCAAAAGGCGGCGTGCGCGTCGACCCGCGGAAATTATCCGTCACCGAGCTCGAGCGGCTGACGCGCCGCTACACGAGCGAGATCGGCTTCATGATCGGGCCGGACAAGGATATTCCCGCACCCGACGTCAACACCAACGAGCAGATCATGGCGTGGATGATGGACACCTATTCCATGAATGTCGGGCACACCGCAACCGGCGTCGTCACCGGCAAGCCGCTGTCATTGGGCGGCAGCCTCGGCCGGCGCGACGCGACGGGACGCGGCGTGTTCGTCGCCGCAGCGGAGGCGGCCAAGCTGCGCAACATCGCGCTCACCTCATCGCGCTGCGTGATTCAGGGCTACGGCAACGTCGGCAACGCGGCGGCGCGCATGTTTCACCAACATGGCTGCAAGATCGTCGCCGTGCAGGACGCGTCCGGCGCAATCCTCAACCGGCGCGGCCTCGATCCTGACAAGCTCGGCGGCCATGTCGGGGCCAGCGGCGGCGTGGCCGGATTTCCGGACGCCGAACCGCTGAGCGCTACGGAGTTCTGGAGCACCGAAACCGATTTCCTGATTCCGGCGGCATTGGAAGGTCAGATCACGCGCATGAACGCCCCAGCCATACGCGCCAAAATCGTCGTCGAGGGCGCCAACGGCCCGACCACGCCGGAGGCCGACGACATTCTCAATGCCAACGGCGTGCTGGTCGTGCCCGACGTGCTGGCGAATGCCGGCGGCGTGACCGTCAGCTATTTCGAATGGGTGCAGGATTTTTCCAGCTTCTTCTGGTTGGAAAACGAAATCAACAGCCGACTTGACCGCATAATGACCGAGGCGTTCCAGTCGATCTGGGAGTTGGCCGGGCGGCTGAACGTGACCTTGCGCACGGCGGCTTTCATCGTCGCTTGCGAGCGGATACTGCAGGCGCGGCAACTGCGCGGACTCTATCCGTAATCGACCAGAAACTCGCGCAGGCTTCGCCATTTAATTTGCCCGCTTTGTCGGTTGCCTCTGCGCATCCCTGGCATGCAACGGGCGCGTAGCCGTCCGCTGCAATTTATACGCAGGCCGCGGCAGCTATCCCATAATACAGATTAGAATCCGTGACGGTTCAGGCCATTCGTCAAACTTTGCCTTCAAAAAAGGCGTCAACGAAAAAAAACAGGATTACGGGCAAATGTTCGAGCAAGCATTCAAAAATATCGACAACGTCCTCCGGAAAGAGGCCGGCTGCACGACTGAACTCGATTACACCGAGCAGACCTCCTGGCTGCTGTTCCTCAAATACCTCGATGGTCTGGATCAGGACAAATCCGACGAAGCGAAGCTCGAAGCCAAGAAATACACTTTCATCCTCGATAAACCGTACCGGTGGGAAAGCTGGGCTGCGCCCAAGAGCAAGGACGGCAAACTCGACCACAACAAGGCGATGGTCGGCGATGATTTGACCAAATTCCTCAATTCCGAACTCTTTCCTTACCTGCACGGCTTCACCCAAAAGGCGAGCGGGCCGAACACCATCGAATACAAAATCGGGCAGATCTTCGGTGAGATCAAGAACAGGATTTCCAGCGGCTACAACCTGCGCGAGATCATCGACCACATCGACGAACTGCGCTTTCGCTCGCAGACGGAGAAACACGAGCTTTCACACCTCTACGAAGCCAAGATCAAGAACATGGGCAACGCCGGGCGCAACGGCGGCGAGTATTACACGCCGCGCCCGCTGATTCGCGCCATGGTGCAGGTGGTCAAGCCGAAAATCGGCGAGAAGATTTACGATGGAGCGTGCGGCTCTCGGTCGTCGATATCATTCAGGTGCTGACCCAGCAGGCCGACTACCAGACTGCGCGCAAGTACTGGAACAAGCTCAAGGAGCGGCTGGGCAAAGAGGGAAGTCAGTCGGTGACAAATTGTCACCGACTGAATTTGCCTGCCGCCGACGGCAAGAACTACCTCACCGACGTCGCCACCGCTGAAACTCTGCTGCGCTTGGTGCAGTCCGTTGATTGGCTTCCCCGCAATTTCATGCCAACTAATAGCACAATCATGCTAATATCTGGCTATGTCCATCGCCGCCGCCCTTTTTTCCGACAGCCAGTCCCGCGTCTTCCAGTGGTTATTCGGACAGCCCGAACGCGAGTTTCATTTAAGCGAATTGCGCCGCCTGACCGGTCTGGGCAGTGCGTCGCTCCAACGGGAGTTGAACCGGCTGGCCAACGCGGGCTTGGTGCATTCGGAGCGCGTCGGCAATCTGCGCCGCTTTCAGGCCAACCCGAAAAGCCCCGTTTACCACGAGCTGATCGGCCTGACGCGCAAGACGCTTGGCGTTGAACCGATGTTGCGCGAAGCGCTGCTGCCGCTCGCCACCCATCTGGAGAGTGCATGGATTTACGGCTCCGTCGCAAAAAAGACCGACACGGCGCGCAGCGACATCGACGTGATGCTGGTAGGCAAGAATTTGCGGCTCGCGAAAGTGCTGGAATTGCTGGTGCCGCTGGAAGCGCAACTCGGGCGCAAGATCAATCCGACCTGCTACACGCCGGCCGAGTTCAAGCGCCGCCGCGCAGAACGCGATTCCTTCGTCAATCGCGTGCTGGCGCAGCCCGTCATTGCGTTGACTGGAAAAGCCCATGAGCCTGCCCGCGCTCGATAATCTGGTGCGCATCGGCCAGCTCAAGGCCGAGCCGCGCAATGACGCGGAGGTCACGCGCATGCTGGCGATGGCGCGAACCCGTTTACGCGACGCCCATCTAACCGGTGCGTCGCAGGAGGGCCGCTTTACCAGTGCCTACAATGCCGCGCACGCCGCGGCCTTGGCTGCCTTACGCTGGCACGGCTACCGCGGCGAAAACCGCTATATGGTGTTTCAATGCCTCCCGCACACTCTGAACTGGTCCGCGCCACGCTGGCGAGTGTTCGATGCGGCTCATCAGAAACGGAATCTCGCCGAGTACGAAGGTTTTCTGGAAGTGGAAGAATCTGCCATTGCGGAGTTATGTGCGCTGGTAACCGAACTGATCGTCGATGTGGCAAAGTTGATGGAACCGCAATCGGGACCCGCATGAACGAAGCCGAAACCCGCGCCGAATACATCGACCCCGCCCTCAAGGCGGCGGGCTGGGGCGTGGTCGAAGGCAGCCGCATCCGGCGCGAGTATCCGATTACGCTCGGCCGCATCGAGGGCCACGGCAAGCGCGGCAAGCCATTGATCGCCGACTACCTGCTGGAGTATCGCAACCGCAAGCTGGCCGTGGACGAGGCCAAGGCGTAGGACAAGCCGTTGACGGAAGGGGTGGGGCAGGCCAAGGATTACGCGGCGAAGTTGGCCGTCCGGTTCGCGTATGCCACCAACGGTCAGGGCATCTACGGCATTGACATGCAGACCGGCCACGAAGGCGAGCTGCCGCGCTACCCCACGCCGGACGAACTTTGGAACATGACGTTTGCCGAGGCGAACACTTGGCGCGACCGTTTCGCTGCCGTGCCGTTTCCAGACAAGAGTGGCACATGGTTCATCCGCTTCTATCAGGAGATCGCGGTCAACCGCGTGCTCGAAAAAATCGCCGGCAATGTAAAACGCATCCTGCTGACGCTGGCGACCGGCACCGGCAAGACTTCCATCGCATTCCAGATCGCGTGGAAGCTGTTTCAGGCGCGCTGGAGTCTGGGCGGAGAACCCGTGCGCCGGCCGCGCATCCTGTTCCTCGCCGATCGCAACAATCTTGCCGACCAGGCTTATAACGACTTCACGTCGTTCGCCGCGTTCTCTGAGGACGCGCTGGTGCGCATCGCGCCGGACTCCATCCGGAAAAAAGGCCGGGTGCCGACCAACGGCAGCATTTTCTTCACCATCTTCCAGACCTTCATGAGCGGGCCGCAGAAGGATGACAAGCCGTCGCCTTATTTCGGCGAGTATCCGCCGGATTTCTTCGACTTCATCGTCATCGACGAGTGCCATCGCGGCGGCGCTAACAATGAAAGCAACTGGCGCGGCATCCTCGATTACTTCACCCCTGCCGTGCAACTCGGCCTCACCGCCACGCCCAAGCGCAAGGACAACGTGGATACCTACGCTTATTTCGGCGAGCCGGTCTATACCTATTCACTCAAGGAAGGCATCAACGACGGTTTCCTTACGCCGTTCAAGGTAAAGCAAATCGCCACGACGCTCGACGAGTATGTTTATACGCCCGACGACAAGCTGATCGAGGGCGAGATTGAAAGCGGGAAGCGCTACACGGAAGCCGACTTCAATAAGATCATCGAAATCAAGGAACGCGAAGCGCACCGCGTCAATATTTTCATGAAGCAAATCAATCAGAACGAGAAGACGCTGGTTTTCTGCGCCACGCAGGATCATGCGCTGGCAGTGCGCGACCTCATCAACCAGATGAAGAACAGCCGCGACCCGGACTATTGCCAGCGCGTCACCGCTAACGACGGCGAGCTCGGGATGCAGCACTTGCGGGCCTTTCAGGACAACGACAAGACCATTCCGACTATCCTGACCACGTCACAAAAACTCTCGACCGGCGTCGACGCCCGAAATATCCGCAACATCGTGCTGATGCGCCCGATCAACTCAATGATCGAGTTCAAGCAGATCATCGGGCGCGGCACGCGGTTAGGGCCGCCAAAGCAAAGGTCGAGATCAGCACCCACTTCAACACCAAGCAGCAGGTTTTTCTCGATTTTGTGCTATCGCATTACGTGAGCGTCGGCGTGGAAGAACTCGACCAGAACAAACTGACGCCTTTGCTCAGGCTCAAATACCACGACTCCATCGCCGACGCCGTGGCCGA
This sequence comes from Betaproteobacteria bacterium, assembly GCA_043759115.1. GTDB lineage: Bacteria > Pseudomonadota > Gammaproteobacteria > Burkholderiales > SG8-41 > PALSA-1004. Next base: position 19,403 of record JAYVME010000141.1, read on the forward strand.
CCTCGGCAAGCCGGACGAGATCGCGAGTGTCTTCGCGGGGTTCCAGAAGTATTTGTATCCGCAGCAGGCCGCCGCATGATTGAGCCAAAAACGAACTGCCGTTTGACCAAAGGTCTACAACCGCGGCATCGCCTCGTGCGCGTGGGTTTTTTCAAGCCGACCCTGACAATCAATACAGCGGACTGCCGCGAGATTGGCCAGCAGGCGCTTGACGCCGATTTCGCTGCCGCACCCGATACATACATTAATCTCGCCGCGGGCCAGGCGCTCACGCGCCACCCCGATCTCGCGCAATTCGCGCACGTGGCGTTCGATCAGCACGCTCTCCACCTCGATCAGTTCGTTGGCCACCGACTCATCGCCCAGATCGTGCACCTGCCCGGCGAGATCGATATATCTTTGATCGCCCGACTGCACCAGTGCGTCGCGGATTTCGTCACGCAATTGACGATCCCGCGCGTCCATCGCCCGCGCCACGCCGGCAGTTTGAGTCTGGGTCAATGTGCTCATCGATCTCATCTTTCAGTTGCCTTGCATTGTCCAGCCAGGACGCCCGTTTCTTGTTGCGCCATGTCAACCATTCGCAAGCAACCGCCGTGCACGGCGGCGCCGCCGCCTTATACGTAACCGAGCCACGCCCAGTAAGTGGCGCCCATCAGCAACACCAATAGGTAGCCGGTCACCGTGATCACGATACCGGTGCGCACGAAGTCGCGCGCTTCGAACGTGTCCGTGCCGTAAGCCACCATGTTCTGCGGCGCATTGACCGGCAGGATGAAGCCGAAGCTCACCACGAATTGCAGTACCATGGTCATGCCGATGACGTTGATGCCCGGTGTCTCCACCTGCTGCAGCACGCTGATGACGATGGGAATCATCGCCGACGCCAGCGCGGTGGCGCTCGCAAATCCAAGATGGACCAGAATCAGGAATGCCGACATCGCCGCCAGGATGCCGAATGCCGGCATCGTTTGCAGTCCGAGATGGACAACGATCAGGTTGGCGAGCCAGCCCGCGGCCTTGGTCTGCAAGAGCGCGGTGCCGAGGCTGATGCCGATACCGAAGAGAATTATCGTGCCCCACGGAATTTTATTCTGCACCTCTTTCCAGCCCATGATGCCGATCACCGGCAGGAACATGATCGCAATGGCGGCGATGGTGGTCGACGACGTATCGAACGGATGCAGCACTTTCTCGGTCGACCACAATCCAAGCAGCACCACCGATATGAGCATCAGCTTCATCTCCGAGGTCTTCATCGGGCCGAGGTCGGCAAGTGCTTTGCGCAGAACTTCCTTGCCGCCCGCCATTTCCTCGGTCTCGGGGGGCATCATGCGCGTCATGATGAAATAAAGGGCGATCGACATGCAGACCGAAAAAGGCGCGGCCGCAATGAACCAGTCGAGCCAGGTGATCGTGCTCTTCAGGATCTTGTCGATAAACCCGATGGCGACCATGTTCTGGGCGGCGGCGGTTTTGATGCCGACGTTCCAGATGCTGACGGTCTGCGCCGCAGTAATCATCAGCAGCCCGGCGAAACGGCTTCTTTTGTCGGCACCGAATGCGAGAATGATGCCCAGAATGATGGGGGCGACGCACGCAAAGCGCGCGGTCGCGCTCGGCACGAAAAACGCCAGCACGAAACCGACCAGAATGCCGCCGATCACGACGCGGCGCGTGCTGGCGCCGACCTTGGACAGGATCCACAACGCAATGCGCTTGTCGAGACCGGTCACCGTCATGGCTGCCGCGATGAATAGCGCGGCAGCGACCAGCGCCAGCGCCGTGTTAGCGAAACCGCTGAGGGCAAACGTCAGCGCCCCGGAGGTGCCGAGGATCTGGGCCGGTTTCGCCACGTCGGGCGCCATGCCAAGCAGAAATGCCATCAATGCCGCGATAATCACCGCGCTGATCGCATAGTCGACGGCTTCGGTCATCCACACGATAACGGCGAACAGCAGCACGCCGAGCATGTATTGGCCGGCAACCGGCAAACCGTCCGCCGGCGGCAGCAGAATAACCCCGGCCAACGCCGCCAGCGCAACCCATAACCCCCATTGTTTCGCGATTGACGTTGATGCAACTGCAGCAGATGCGGATGTGATTGTGCCCATAACTGTTCCCCTTTGGTTATGCGTTATGAATACTATGAACCCGCGGCATAGCGCATAGCTTGATCTGGATCAAAAACATGACCCGCCTATGGGTATTTAATGACGACATAAACTGGTGCCGCAAATACGCTGTTCGCGGGTCGACCGGTCCATAGACGAAAAGGGGTTGTCATGTATCAACGAATTCTGGTCCCGGTAGACGGCAGCCACACCTCCACGCTGGGGCTGCAGGAAGCCATGTGGCTGGCCATTGATCAGCGCGCGCGGCTGCGTATTATTCATGTCGTCGATGAATTGCTGGTCGCGCAGAATTTCGAGGGCTATATCAACGCGGGCGAACTGCTCGATTCCCTCGAGGCCTCCGGCAAGAAAGCGCTGCAGAAGGCGGTGGCACTCACGCGCAAGCACGACTTGAAAGCAGAGGCATCCCTGTTCGAAACCATGGGCGGGCGCGTTGCGGACGTGATCATCCGCGAGGCGCGCAAGTGGAAAGCCGACCTCATTGTCATGGGCACGCACGGCCGGCGCGGGTTTGGCCGCGTGGTGCTGGGCAGTGACGCCGAAGCGGTGCTGCGCGAAACGCGCGTGCCGGTTCTGTTGGTGCGGGCGCCGGACGCAAAAAAGCGGCCGCCCAGAAAATAAGTCGCCGGCATGGATTCGCCTTCGCGCGAGTTCCCCGCCGGGAAAGGACGATAAATGGACGACCGGCGCATTAGTTTTGACCCTTTTTCACCGAAGGAAATCGCCGAGAAAGTCGAAACGGTCGGCGTCGCCAAAGCGCATATGCCGACGTTGCAGACACTGATGCTGGGTGCGGTGGCCGGCGGGTTTATCGGACTCGGCGCGCTTTACTACACGCTGGTCGTCAGCGACGCGCAACTCTCATTCGGCGTTGCGCGCGTGCTGGGCGGCGTCGTTTTTTCTCTGGGATTGATACTCGTCGTGATCGCCGGCGCCGAGTTGTTCACCGGTAACAACCTGCTGGTGATGGCGTGGGCCGACCGCCGGATCACGACACTCGAAGTGCTGCGCAACTGGACGCTCGTCTATATCGCGAACGCGGCGGGCGCAATCGGACTGGCCGTCGTCGTGTATCTCTCGCACCACGCCGACATGAATGGCGGCGCGGTGGCGCTGACTTATCTGAAAATCGCCGCGGCCAAAACCGCACTGCCTTTCGGCGAAGCCTTCTTCAAGGGCGTGCTGTGCAACCTGCTGGTGTGCCTTGCGGTATGGCTCGCCTTAGCCGGGCGCAGCGTAACCGACAAGGTGCTGGCCATCGTATTCCCGATCTCCGCGTTTGTGGCGGCGGGCTTCGAGCACAGCGTTGCGAACATGTACTTCATCCCGCTCGGCATTTTCCTCGCCGGCGATGCCGGCCCGGCGGCCGGCGTCAATCTCGCCACGGTGAACTGGCACGGGTTCATGAATAATCTGATTCCGGTAACGCTCGGCAATATCGTTGGCGGGAGCGTGCTGGTAGCGCTGGTCTATTACATTATCTACCGGCCCAAACCGGCGGACTGACGCGGCGCGCCGGATGACCGGCGTTGTTTCAACCGCGATCGTGCGCCGCCGCGAACGAACGGTAGAAGAACCGCTTCGCCACCTCCACGATCACGAGGTACGCAACCACCATCGCCGCCAGGATGAAATAGAACTTCGCCGGCAGCGGCACGAATCCGAAATAAGTCCCCATCGGAGTGAATGGAATTACCGCCGCCAGCGTCACCACGGCAAGAGACGTCGCCATCAACACGGGATGCGCACGGCTTTTAAACGGATTGCCGCGAGTGCGGATTATGAATATCACGAGCACCTGGGTGGTCAGCGACTCGACGAACCAGCCCGTCTGAAACAGCATTTCGTCGGCCTTCAGCACGGCCAGCAAGATATAAAAAGTCAGAAAATCGAACAGCGAACTGATAGGGCCGATCACGAGCATGAAGTTGCGAATGAAGTTCATGTCGAGCACCCGCGGACTACGCACTTCCTCTGCGTCCACCTGATCGAGCGGAATCGGCACTTCGGAAACGTCGTAGAGGATGTTGTTAAGCAGGATCTGCGTCGGCAGCATCGGCAGAAATGGCAGAAAGAGCGACGCTCCGGCCATGCTAAACATGTTGCCGAAATTCGAACTGGTGCCCATCATGATGTACTTCATGATGTTGGCGAAGGTGCGCCGGCCTTCCAGCACGCCCTCGTGCAGGATCTGCAGGTCCTGATCCAGCAGGATAATGTCCGCCGCTTCCTTCGCGACATCCACGGCGGACTCCACCGATATGCCGACGTCGGCGGAATGCAGCGACGGCGCATCGTTGATGCCGTCGCCCAGATAACCAACGACGTGACCGCGCGCCTTCAACGCGAGGATGACGCGGTCCTTCTGTGACGGGTTGACCCGGCAAAACAGGTTCGCCGCTTCCACCCTCGCGCGCAGCTCATGATCGTCCAATTGCGCGATCTCTTTGCCTGTGATCACGCCCGACACCGGGATGTTCAGCGTGGCGCAGATATGCTGCGTGACCAGCTCGCTGTCGCCCGACACAATCTTAATGGTGACGCCGCTCGCGCTCAGCGCGGCGAGTGCCGCGCCAGCGCTTGCTTTGGGCGGGTCGAGGAACGCCGCATAACCGGCGAGCACGAGCCCGGTTTCGTCGCCGACGACGGCGTGCGGATGATCAAGCGGAACTTCGCGCCAGGCGATCGCCAATACGCGAAATCCTTCCCTTTCCAGCCCATGGTATTGCGCGCGCACCTTCTCCACCACCGCCGCGTCCATTACACACTGCTGATCCACTCCCCTTTCCTCGCACAACGTGCAAAGACCCACGATGTCGTCGGGCGCGCCCTTGACCACGAGCAAGCGGGTCTTCCCATTGTCGAGAAGCACCGAGACGCGGCGTCGCTCAAAATCGAACGGCACTTCATCGATTTTTTTCCAGGCGCCGACGTCGATATTTTGGTGGCCAAGGATCGCCTCATCGAGCGGGCTCTTGAGGCCGGTTTCGAAAAAACTGTTGAGGTAAGCCAGTTCCAGCACCCGCTCGCTGGGCCTGCCTTGCGCGTCGACATGCCGTTCAAGGTGTATCTTCGCCTCGGTCAGCGTGCCGGTCTTGTCCGTGCACAGCACGTCCATCGACCCCAGGTTCTGGATCGCGGCGAGACGTTTAACGATGACGCGCTTCTCCGCCATGCGCAGCGCCCCCCGCGACAGCGTGACCGACACCACCATCGGCAATAGCTCCGGCGTCAGGCCGACCGCCAGCGCCACGGCAAACAGAAAAGAATCCAGCCAGGGTTTGTGGAACATCGCGTTCACGAACAATACAAACAGCACTAGGAGCACGGTCAGTCGCATGATAAGCATGCCAAAGCGGCGCGTGCCGGTCTCGAATGCCGTCGGCGGCGACTGCCGGCTGATGCTGTCGACGATTGCGCCAATTGCGGTCGCGGTTCCGGTCTTGATTACCAGCGTCCGCGCGCTGCCACTGATGACGGATGTGCCGGCGAACACCGCGTTGACGGCGTCTTGCAGATCGGTCGCGTCGGCGGATGGCGTGCCGGGCCTTTTTTCGACCGGGTACGCCTCGCCCGTGAGCAAAGCCTGTTTGACGAAGAAATCGTGCGCTTCCAGCACGACGCCGTCGGCAGGCACCAGATCGCCGGCGGAAAGCAACA